>WGBL01000331.1 GCA_015494375.1 Hyphomicrobiales bacterium
GGAATGACGAAGGTGGGCGGGAATGACGGGAATGACGAAACTGGTAAGCAGGTAAGCTGGTAAGGAATAGCTGACAAGCTGGAAAGCAATAGGTGACAGTGAGAGGCGATGGCCGTGGAGACGAGGTGATGGCCGCCGTGAAGGCGATAGCCGCGGTGATAGGCGATCCCGGCGATGAGAGGGAATGGAGCGGCGAGAGGCACCGGAATGGCGGAGCAAGGTGGCGAGCGAAAGTGGCAATGGCCACCTTGGCCGGGAATTGGGAACAGGGAACTCCCATCAAAGGAAGACGAGAAAGCGAGAGCGGCAAATCCAATGAGGATAGGCGACTCCCAGCGGCTCGGTTGGGCTCCACAAATTGCCTCTCCCTGCAGGCGTACAACTCGCACGTTGCGCCTCGGCTTGTTACAAGAACCATTGCAGTGTCTCTCAAGCGTCATTGTCTCTCAAGCTTCATTCCCGCGGTCTCTCAAGCGTCATTCCCGCGAAGGCGGGAATCCAAATGGGCGGAGAGGCTGGCGCGAAGCTCCGCGTTTTGGGCCCCCGCCAGTCCCAAGGACGATAGTCGGCGGCGAGCAATAACTGGAGTGGGAAGATGAGCACCGGCGAGAACGAGAAGAAGAAATTCACCTATTACCCGGGCTGCTCGAGCCAGGGCAGCGCACGGCATTTGGATGAGTCGTTGAGGGCCATCGCGCCCGAGATCGGCATCGAGCTCGAGGAGCTCGACGACTGGAACTGTTGCGGCGCTTCGGTGGGCCATATCGGCGGTGGACAGTTGCCCAACATGGCGCTCACGGGCCGCAACCTGGCCAAGGCCGAGGCACAGGGCCCTCAGGACGTGGTCACGGGTTGCGCGGCCTGCTACCTCAACACCCATGCCGGCAACGAGAAGATCAAGTCCGACGTCAAGATGCGCCGCAAGGTCAACGAGGCGCTCGGGGCGGCCGACATGTCCTATGACGGCGATCTCCAGGTGCGGCACATGTGCGAGGTCATCGTCAACGAGGTGGGTGTGGACAAGATCAAGGAGCGTGTGACCAACCCCCTCAAGGGTCTCAAGGTGGCGGGCTATGTCGGCTGCCAGACGGTGCGCCCCTTTGCCGGCACCGACGGCGGCGGCGCCTATGACACCTACGAAGATCCCGAATTCCTCGACGACTTCACCGAGGCGTGCGGCGCCGAGGCGGTCGAGTTCGACCCCAAGACGAGCTGCTGCGGCGGCTCGGTGGCGGTCATGAGCCCCGATCGCACCTTGCATCTCATCAAGAAGATCGTCGAGGCGGCCGACGAGGCGGGCGCCGACGTGATCGCAACGCCCTGCCCGCTCTGCCAGACCAATGTCGAGATGTACCAGGACGCCATCAACAAGAAGTACGGCACCAACTACCAGATCCCGGTGGTCTTCTACAGCCAGCTGATGGCGGTGGCGTTTGGCCTTGACGCTGAAAAGGATGCGGCGCTTCACCGCAACACCATCCGCTCGGAGAAGCTCGAGCAGATGGCGAAGAAATAGCGCCGATCGCGTCGTGAGGGCAGGGCAAGGGATATCTGCCGGGCGCAGTGCTGCGCCAGCCACACGACGGGAAGGAGCACGTGGCGCAGGGCAGCGAGCAGGTGGCGTAAGGCAACGAGCAGCAGCCGTAGGGCAGAACGTGTTGCATCAGCACCCAGCGCCTCGCGAGTTAGGCCGGCCCGGCGGCACAAGCTTCTCCTGCTTCTCCTGTCGCCGCATCACGACGCAAGCGGCATGAGCTGGCCGAGGCCGAAATGGGAGCCGTAGCCGAAACAGAGGGGGCCCGCGACCGGCTCGGGGAAAATGATGCGCAGGAAACAGGGCTCTGCACGCCTGGGCGGCGCCTTGCCATTGGCCCGGCGCAGGACGAAGTCGCCGGCCGAGAGCGCTTCCCCCGTCGCGAGCAGAACGGCGTTGCCGATGGGCTTGGTGTCGAGTGGTCTCGGCAGGCCGCGCGCCTCGCATTCCCGGGCGATCTGAACCTCTATGTCTTCGTCATGACGCGCAGGAATGCAGGGACTGCGTGAGAGCCACTCATAAGCGGGAGGATAAAGGCCACCCGGCATGGCCTCGCCCATCCATTCGGGGGCAAGCTCGACCGTACCAAGCCCCGGCACCGTGAGGTGATGGCAGTGGGCGAGGATGCGGATCGCGGCCGGCGCCGTGCCACAGCCGGAAACGCCAAGGACTTTCTCGATGAACTGATAAAACGCCTGCCCTTCCGCCTCGACGGCATCCAGGTCGACGGCGGATCGGAGTTCATGGCCGAGTTCGAGGCCGAGGCAAAACGGAGAAAAATAACCATGCACGTCACCCCGCCCCGCCGGCCCGACTTCAATGGACATGTCGAGCGCAACAACGCAACCTGGCGCTACGAGTTCTACGGCGTCTACGAACTGCCCCACACACTCGATAAGCTCAACCCGCTCGTCGATGCCTTCGCGCAACTCCACAACACATTCCGTCCCCACAACGCACTTGCAGGCTTGACACCGCTCGAGTACCTCAATCAGCGCAACGCCAGAACCGAAACCCAAATCTCCAAAATGTACTGAACCTGGACACACCATTGACCGGCTCCTTGCCTCCGACATAGAACCGCCCTTGCGCCACCTTGGGCGTCGAGAGGATGGCGAGCGCCAGGCCCTCGCCGTCGAAGCGCTCGATCGCCTCGCTCGCCGGTGTCTTGCAACAGATGGGCCGGATGTGCAGCTGCCCCTTGTAGGCACCATGGCTCTCCTGCCTTTCCTGGCTCACCCAGCCGAACACACGGTCGGCGGCGGACAGCTCCTCGAGCGTCTTGGCGGGCTTGAGCCCATCACACAAAAGTGCGCTTGGTGCAAGGTCTGACTTTTTCTTCCTGCCAAGCTTTATCTTGCTCCCATGTTTACTGAAGACGGCCATCCGCGAGTTGGTGATGGCCTCAAAGGCGGCGCGCAGTGGGCCCTTGAGGGAAGTCACCGGAAGAAGGGGGCGCCCGTCCGGCCCTCTGCGCATGGAAAATGTCTCGTGGCCGTCCTTGTTCTTCGTGGCCCGCGCCGCATCAGGGATGAGCAAAGGTGTCACCACCTCAATTTCAATGCCGATCCGCCCGCCCCATTTGCCCGGGTGATAACGGTCATGGCCGGCGGGACTGCACCTGCCGAGCGGACCACTCTCACAGGGCGTGACCGCGGGAATGAAATTGTAGGGATTATGGAACCGCTCTTTCTGGTCAGACATGGAGCCGTTCCTCTGTGCCTATTTGCTCCGCGGACACCCGGTCCGGCCGCCTGGCCAGCGCAAAGCCGAGCAGGCGCTCGTGGGCAAACACCACATTGCCATCCTCGGCGATGTGGAAATATTCCCGCGCCCTAAGCGCAATGCCGCGTTCTGTTTCGACCTCGGGGCTTTTCCATGGCACCCAGAGCGGGCCGATGCGTGCGGACGAGAGGCACGTCCAGCCATCCTCATGCCCATGATATCTGCCCCAGAGGAGATATTTGTGATCGCGATAGCGCATATTGCACGCCGTGGGTCCTTCCGAGATGCCGACTCCCGCGAGCCTCTCCGCCACGACCCTGGCGACAACCCCGCTTTCCGTCAAAAGAGCGAGGCGACCATCCTTTCCCTCTCGCTTCCAACGTAGCTCCCAATGCTCGCAGACCATCCGTGCTTCAAAGGCCTCCTCGGCGAGCCGGACGGGCTTTCCATCATGATACACGAGCATCCCACTCTCGGCCCGAACGCGGAAAAAGCGGCAGGCCTGCGGCGTATAGGTGAAGCCCCACAGTTTCAGGGTTCCGATCTCCTCCTTCAGGTTCCCGATCTCCTCTTTCAGGTTCCACACATCCGCTATCTGCAGGCCAGAGGCCGACCATAGCCAGAGCGTCGTCTCCGTCATCTCGGCCATTGCGCCGCCTCCCTCATGCAGTCTGCTCTCTCTTCCGCGGGGCGTGATAGCATTGCCAGTCGGAATTGATCGCATCGATGTTTCCATCAAACCCCATGGCACTCACGACCAGACCGTCCAGTGCGTCAAAGGGCGGCGGCAGGGCGCCGTGCGCCTTAAAGCGTATCTCGGTCACATCGATGTCACCCAGCCCACGCGTTACACCGAAGCCGAGTGGTGTGCGGCCGCTCGCAAGATCGCGGAGCGTAAGCAGCAGAAGCGCCATCGCGGCACCCTTCACATTCGGATCGTCTTCCTCACCGACCGCCACAAGCCGGGCCGGATCGAGGGTCATTCGGATGGGCTCCCAAGCAAGGCCCGGCGGTGGCTCGAGCACAGAATAGAGGAACTGATCCGCCGCTCCTCCCGTCCAGCGGTCGATGGCATTGTGCATCACCGGCTCATAGCCGGCCTCTCCAGCAGCGCCTGCCCACCCAATCTCACGAAGAGCTTTGAGTGTTTCACTGAGGCCCGAATCGTCGTCTGAGCCGCTTCCGGCATTGAGCACATTCTGCCAACCATCGCGCGTGATCGTTTTTCGGGCATAGCAGTCATCGACCGCAAGCGCACCGAGCCCCGCCATCGGTGTCTTGTCGTCCTTTTCGCCTCTGGCTGGCACCGCGGGTGCGCCGAAGAGGGCGGTCACGATCGGCGCCCTTTGCACCTGGCGAATAAACTCTGTGGCATTCTTGGCCGGCTTCTCCTTGAGCACGACATTGAGCACCGTCGCCGTGATGCGTTCGGCATGGCTGCGCAGAGCGCCTTTGATTCCGGCGCCTGTGAGCACCTGGGCGAGAGGAGCCTTCCCACGATTGGCCTCATGCTGGGTCTGGCTCAGCAACGGCAGCATGTCGATGCTCAACCCCTCAACATCGGCCTTGACCATCACGGGCCCGCGCGGCACCCAATGGACGGTGATCTCGAGGAAGGGGCGCGTTTCCTCCGCACCTGCAACGCCGCGCGCGAACTCATCAAGGCTCTGGGCGCTCGCTTCGTTTTTTGCTCCTTTGACAAGCGCCAAAACGCCCTCGGGCGATGCCAGATCATCCTCGATGATTTCGATGCCCGAGAGGCGGACCCGGCCGAGCCCGCGGGTCTTCGCGGCGCCCAGCCGCACCTCGCCCCGCTCGAGCGCGCGCAAGAGGGCAATGAGCCTGCGCCTCTTTTCCTCGACCTCGGCGGCTTTCGCCTCGACACTGACCTCAAGGCAAAGCGTCGTGCCACGCGGCAGGATTTCGCGATCGTATTTGACGTTCCTTGCGGCTGCGCCCGAGTAACGATCAATCCCGACACCATCGCGCAACTCTGGCACCACACCACCCTGGACCGTCGCATCCTCGATCAGGATAAAACTGGTTGCGTCCTTGCTATTTCGGCCTTCCGCGCCTTTCTTGGGCGTCCGGCCCCACAGAGCGTCCGCCGCCTTCACGCCAAAGACGGTGCGAAACCATTCGCGCAGAGCACCGGCCAGGCTTGTGCCCGGAACATAGAGTTGGCCGCGGCCATTGACGGCAAGCGTCAGGTCGGTGCCGACATCGGCGTGCATGCCACCCACATGAAGCGGCGTGAGCGCCTCAAGACACCCCGCCACCCGCCAACGCCTGACACTGCCACGGCTCATGACGCGACCTCCCCATTTGCGCTCGACTCGTTTGGCGCAATAAAATCGGGCCGTTGCTCTCTGTTCTTCTCCATGGCCCGCTTGTGGCCGCGCATGGCAAGAAGGAGTAGTGTGCGCAGGGCGAAGGCGCGCAACTCACCGCGCATCTCTTTGTGTGTGGCGGCGATCTCGCTTGGTAGCGGCTGCGCGTCACTGTGAGCTGCCAGGCAAAGGATGCGCCATAAAACGGATGACGCGTTGTCCTCTTCGGAAAACAAATCTGCAAGCACTTTGCGCGCCTGCTCGGGCCATTTCTTTCTTCGCTTCTTATTTTTCTCGAGCGCGCCGAGCCAATCGCGCACACGTGCGCAATCACCCGCCTCGCACGCGCCCATCACCGACCGCAGGGCGCCGAGTTGCGCCATGTTGGGCGTGCCGTCGTGCTCTGTTATCCGCCAACCAAGGGCCTCTTGGCGGAGCTTTTCGTCGAAGGCCACCCGATGTGCGGCACGCACGATTGCCTGCTCCCAGGCGGCCTTTTGCAGCATATGTGCGAAACGCCAAACGGCATCGTTTTTGTTTTTCTCCAGTGGCGGGTCCGACGCCTCCTGTCTTGCAAGGCCATCGCCTTGACTCGCCTCCGCTTTTGTCTCCATGCGCAAATTGCCGCCCTCGAGCATGCAAACGTCGTGGACCTTCTCAGACACTATGGGGTGGTTGAAACAGAGCTGGCCATAGCCCTCACCACGCCGTTCGCCAATGCCGGTGCGCTCCAGTTGCTCGACTTGCGCCCTCGACGGCCGCCGCGGTGCGTCAGGTTTGAATGGCAACCAGGCCACGGAGCCCGCTTGCAAACCGGTGAGGGTCGGCCGCGGTAGTCCCCACGAAGCCTGCCAGCTCTCAATCCGTCGGCTGCGCAGGGCAGCCTTCAAGTGGGGCGCGGCGCGATCGAAGAGTGTGCCTGGATCTTCCCCAAGCCCCCTCTCCAAGGCATCCATGAGCGCACTGAGATTGCCGGCGCCATCGAGCGCCAAAGGCGAGCCAAGGAGTGTGTCGCTCAGTAACCAGACGCAAAAGCCGGCGTCGGCGTCGCTTCCGCCGCTTGCATGCGGACACCGAGCTTTCTCAACGGACTGCTGATCGCCCACTGAGACCGCGACCTCTCCTTAGCCTGCGTTCCGCGCACGCCCGATGCGCGCCTTGCCCTTGAGCTTGCGCTCCCAGCCATTGCCAAGCCTTGCGGCCAGGTCGCCGCTCACATGGACCTCGGTCCGAAAGATCTGGCCGGGTGCCAAGGCCTCGTAGGAATAGACGCCACCTACCTCTTCATCCGGGCGCTGCGAACGGTCCTCGATCACATTGTGGGTGCGCACGATCTTTTCCGGCTCGGAAAGCAGAACGGTACCGCCGTTCGCCCCCTGGGCGATGAAGCCCTCTCGGAGGGCCTCGAATTTCGGCCTCTTCTCGTCCTCCCTGTCCTCCTTGGCGAAGGCGTTCCGCACGCACCTGGTCTTGCGCTTCATAGGGTCCCCTTCGCCGTTGCCACTCCCGAGCTCGACTACGTCTCGATCCTCCGCCTCGTCCTTTTGCACCTGCCAATGGAGCGGCACCGGCCAGGGACGCACGCCCACAACCTCGGGCCAGGCCGGCAGCACGCGGATGTTCCCGGCCGCGATCTCGGCCCAGACTTCCGGTCTATTCAAACCTCCATTTCCGCCGAGCGCGCGGGCAATATGGGGCAAAAGGAACGTGCCTGGAATGAAATCCAGACAGGTCACGACGTTGCCGAGCACCGCAGCCGGCACGAGCACCGGCGCGCGCAGCTCCAAGGCAAGCGACACGACGTGCCAAGATTGCTCATCGGGCGGCGACACCGAGACGAAAGTGGCTGGTTTCCTACAGTTTTCTTTTGAAGGCACGTGCGGGGGTTTCGTATTCGCGAGCGTTTGAGCGACATCGCCCGGGTTTGTCGGCCAAGACCAGCCGTCACCCGCCTCAAGCGCCAGCTCACAGCGGCCAAGCCCGCGGCGCCGCTTGCCACCGAGCCGCTCGACGAGCGCTGCGGCAGCGACGAGGAACGCCGCAACCGTCTCCTGCTCCCGCTCACCAACACTCGAAAGATTGAGTTCGACGCCCGACCCGAGAACGGCCCCACCGCGCGCGACCTCCTCGAAGCGAAGGAAGTCCTCTTTCGCCCGCCCGGAGCGGGGGTCAATCGCAACACCCGGCTTGATGAACGTCAAAGCCGCCCGCAGCAGGCGCCGCGCGGGCTCCGGCCCGATGAGACGCGTCCTGAGGTCTCTGACCAGTTCCGCATCTCCGATCACCAATCGACCGCCCGTCGGTTTGACGTGGGCGGTGTCCCTGCCCTCGCCGCGCCCTTCATCACGTGACCGGGCCTCAACAAGCGCCGGCTGGCTGCCGAACAGCGCATCGACCAGTGTACACCAAGGCCCATCTTCCTTGCCGTTGTCGAGGCCGAAGGCGAGCCGTTCGGCCGCGTCACGCAAGATGCCACGCAGGGTCTTGGCCGGCACATAGACGAGATCGTTCTCATCGCGCTCAACAAGCCTGTCGACCGAGCGGTGGCGCCCCTCGCCGGTGCCCACATGCCAATCGGACGTCATAACAAGGCAGAGCGTGAATCTGACCTTATCTTCCCGCGCCATCGTCTCCGCCCCCCTTTGTCTTCACTCCGCCCCCTCTTGTTTTGTCACCGAGCGGCGTAGCCTGTTGCTCGATGTCATAAAGCTCCATGGCGTCGAGCAGCCGCGTCATCGTCGCATCCTCGAGACTGTCCTCGAAAAAGAGCGAGCCGCCTTTGCCATCGTCGCTGCCGAGAAGCCTTTGCCAATAGCCGTCGTCTCCATAGCGATGGCGGATTTGCACAAGACGCTCGTCGGCAGCCCCTCGCCCCAAATAGAGCGCATCATGGAGCGCATGCTGCTGGCTGCGCGGCAGGACGGGTCGCACGTCGGCCTCGCCATCCTGCCTGTCTCGTTCCGCAAGGGCCGTGATGGCACCCCGCAGCGACCAGCCATCATCTTCACGGCAATAGTGGTGGCGCCCAGCCCAGTCGGCGCCTATGCTCGCCCCGCTCAGCTCATCGAAGGGTGTCACCACATAGGGTCGTGCCGTGAGCCGGCCGCCATCGGGCGCCTCGAGCCGGCCGCGGATACGCGCGAGATGGGCGCCCGAGGTGTCGAACAGCACCTGATAGTCGAGGGCCGAGCAGGGGAAGGCCATATCATTGGGCACTCTACCAGCGCGAATCCGCATTTTCACGATCTTGGCGGAACTGCAGAGAGCCTCGGCCAGCTGGTAAGCCCGGTGGAAGGGGAAATGCGGCTTGACGATGGCGATGCCAGCCGCGGCGGCAAATCGCCCGGCCTTTCCCTCAAAGCGCTCCTTGGCAATCTCGGGGATGATGTCACCGAGGATCGCACCAAGGCCTTCAGCGCCCAACTTCCCTGCGAGGCTCGCACCTGTCCAGCGCTCGAAGGCCCGGAGGTAATGGGCGGCGAAGCTTACCGCCCCGGCGCCGTCGCAGACGATCGTGAGGTCGTCACCGCCAAGGACGATCGGCACCACGGGCGCCCGTTCCCTTTTCCTATTGGGCCAGGTCGCGTGGATCGCCTCAGCCGTGGCGTGGAGCGCAACCTGCTCGATGGCGAGCGAGAAACGGCGATATTTGTCGATGAAGTCTCGGGCGCTGGTTGGCTTTGCAAAATCGGCAAAGCGCAGGAACACCTCGCCGAGGCCATTGCCGTCGGCGTGGACGATCCCGAGCCAGGTGAAGCCGCGCTCATCCAAATCGTCAATGCTGTCGTCGAGGCAAATGCCGTGTTTGCCCTTGAAATACGCATGGACGCGCACCCACGCCTTTTGGCGTACTTTGCGCTTGCAGCGTGTGACGCGGGAAACGGCCTCGCGGCCGAGCGGATCGCCCGTTTTCCCTTTCGGGTCGTCGATCCGGGACGCCGGCAGGCCCGACGAGCGGCAGTCCTCGACAAAGGGCAGGCGTTGAAAGCGCAGATCGGGCGCGGGCAAGGCCGCGCCCAGCGCCTCGGCGCGCTCATGGACGGCGCGTAAGGCCGTGGCGAGCCCTTGGGGGCTCCAGCCATTGACGGGCACAATGGCGCCGCGTGCGACAACAGCCGGCGCCTGGGCCGCAATGTGCGCCGTGACAGCCTCGATAATCGCCGCGCCCTTTGCGCGCGTGCGCGTGAGCAGAAGCGCCTTGCCCGAGGTGGCGAGCAAGACCTCGACGGCATCGTCGCCCGTCTGGCCTTCGATGGGTTTGTTTTGGTTAATGTCGAGGAGTTTGCGCGCGAGTTCAGTGGGCGAGGACGGAATGTCGTGCCACCCGATGGCCGCAAGCACGACCTCGGTGCCCGCGCGCCGGATGAGCTCCGAGGCGCCGACATTCTCGCGCAACTTATTGGTGGAAAAGATGGTGCGTTGATTACCGGCCGTCTCGATGAGGGTGAGAAAGAACTCGACGCCAGCCATTTTCGACCCTCCCGCAACCGATACCTTGCATTAGACCTCTATATGGGCCGTTTGTTTTCTGCAAGACGCATCGTGACTTCGCAAGCTTGTGGAGGATGGCGCCAAGTCTGGCAACGACAGCTCGTGATGACACAAGGCGGCCGGCTCATCTCCACCCCCCCCAC
>WGBL01000332.1 GCA_015494375.1 Hyphomicrobiales bacterium
CTCGCTGTCATGGCCGAGGCGCAGCGAGCGCTTGCCGAGGGGCGCCTTCCCATGGATTCAGTCATTGACGGCGTCTGCTTGCTTGTCGCAGGCGCCTTCTTGCTGACCCCCGGCCTCGTGACCGATACGGTCGGGCTCCTGCTCTTTATCCCGCCTTTGCGGCGCAAGCTCGCACGCTGGTTTTTTGCGCGGCTCATGGCCGCGGCCGATGTCCGTGTTTCCGTAGAGACGGCCCGACGGGCGCCCGAGGATGGAGCGCATCGGCAAACGCCCTCGCCAGAGGACGGCCCCATCATCGATGCCGAATTCGAGCGCCTCGATGACGACAATGACCGTGACGATCAAAACAGCGGGGCTTCCCGAACCCAAAAACCACGAGGCTCACCCTGGCGGCGCCGACACTGAAGGGTTGTATTGCCAAGCCCCGTTTGCGGTTTGGTCACGTCATAAGCGCAAAGCCTGCTCCCCCGTCACGCAACGCGGGCCAATGGCACGAGAGGGCGAAAAACTGCGTAAGGTTGTTGCGAGGCTCGGGCTCCCATGCTAGCGAGCGCACGCTGAAGCTCTTCAGCTCTTTGAAATTCGTTGATTGGTTGGCTCCGAGAGACGAAATCCCATTCACCATTGAGACGCGGGCAAAGCAGCATGGCAGAAGAGACCACCAACGAAACCGGCAATGGCAACGGGGCAGCGGGTGACGACTCGCCAGCGCAAATCAATGTGCTCGGTCAGTACGTCAAAGACCTCTCGTTTGAAAACCCGCGCGCGCCAACATCATTGCAGGGGCCGGGCGAGAACCCCAACCTTAAGGTCAATATCAACGTCAACGCCCGCCGTCTCGAAGAAGAGGTGTACGAGAGCGAGATTCGCTTCACAGCCAATGCCAGCAACAAGGATGGCACACTTTACCATCTCGAGCTGCAATATGCCGGGCTCTTTCGCCTTCACAAAATCCCCGAAGACGTCCTTCAGCCGCTTCTCTTGATCAATTGCCCAACACTCTTGTTTCCATTCGTCCGGCGTCTTATCGCCGATCTCACCCGCGAGGGGGGCTTTCCGCCACTGCTCCTCGATCCCATCGACTTTTCCGCGATTTATGAGCAGAACAAGGCGCGCCTGGAGGCCGAGGCGGGCGGCCCGCAGAACGACAATCAGGGAACCGAGCAGACGCGTGGCGACAGCGGCGAAAGCGGTGCGGCCTCAAACACCACCAGTGGCGAGGGCAGCACCGGCGCTTAGCGGCGTGCGCCTGGCGGCTGGCGGCCCGCCGGCCGTTGTTCCCCAAACCTCGGCCGTGTTCCTTTTCCCAACGTCAGGGAAGTGGATGGCTTGAAGGCGCCTTGCGAAGGTGTCTCGGGAGGCGTCCTGGGTCACGCCAGCTCGTTTCACGACCCGCCAAGAAGGCGCTGGCGGATATAGTCGAGCTGGTCGAAATTGCCATACTTGATCTTGAGGATGCCCGTCTCGCCGGCACCGGGCGCAATCTCCACCTTGAGGCCCAGCGCGTCCGCCAGCTCGCGCTCGACGGCGCGGGTGTCGGCGTCCTTCTCCCGCCGCGGGCGCGGGCGCACCTCGCCCTTGTCACGGGCCTGCAAAAGCGCCTCCACCTCGCGAACGCTCAGGCCACGCTCGACGATCATGGCGGCCAGGGCCTCGGCATCCTCGCGGCCGACGAGCGCGCGGGCATGGCCGGCCGTCAGTGTGCCCTCCTCGAGGAGCGCCTGAACCCGCTCGGGCAACTTCAATAGCCGCAAGGTGTTGGCCAAATGGCTGCGGCTCTTGCCGATCACCTGCGCCAGGTCCTCCTGGGTGTAGCCAAAACGCGAAATGAGCTCGTTGTAGCCGCGGGCCTCGTCGATGGCATTGAGATCGGCGCGCTGAACATTCTCGATGATCGCAAGCTCGAGCACCTCCTGGTCGGTCAGCTCGCGAACAATGACGGGCAGCGTATGGAGCCCGGCGCGTTGGGCGCCACGCCAGCGGCGCTCACCGGCAACGATCTCGTATTGCTCGGGATCGCCAGTGCTGGGGCGTACGATCAGGGGCTGCACGAGCCCCTTCTCGCGAATGGATGCGGCGAGCTCCTCGAGCTCATCCTCGGGAAACGAGCGACGCGGATTGAGCGCGCTCGGCTTGATGCGCTCGATGGCAACAATGCGCTGCTCGCCCTCAAGCGGCAGACTGGCGCCGTTCGCCGCTTCGCCGATGAGTGAGGCGAGCCCCCGCCCCAATCGGTTCTTCTGTTGTGCCACTGCCGCCATATTCTCTGCCCCCTCGATTTCTGTCGTTCTTCCGTCCCGGACGCCCACCGCTCCTGATCAGATGGTGCGGCCGCCCCCTTCATCGGCGGTTGGTATCGGCGGCCCAATCGTGCCCCTCAGGCCGCCGCAAACTGGCGCTCGCGTGCGATGATCTCGCTCGCAAGCTCGATATAGGCCTGGCTGCCCGCGCAGTTGTGGTCGTAAAAGAGGATCGGCTTGCCGTGTGACGGCGCCTCCGCAATGCGCACATTGCGCGGGATCATGGTGTTATAGACCTTGTTGCCGAAAAAGCGCCTCACCTCGCTCGCCACCTCGTCTGAGAGGTTGGTGCGGGCGTCATGCATGGTGAGCACAACCCCGTGAATCTCGAGCCCCGGGTTGAGGGTGTTGCGCACGCCGTCGATGGTTGCCCGCAACTGTGAAATGCCTTCAAGCGCGAAAAACTCGCATTGCACCGGCACAAGCACTGAATGGGCCGCAACCATGGCATTCAACGTCAAGGCGTTGAGCGATGGGGGGCAGTCGATCAGAATGTAGGTGAAACCCGGCTCGTCCGGGCGGGCCGCCTGGTTGGCAATGAGCGCATTGATCGCATCGCGCAAGCGGAAATTGCGGTTCTGCTCATGCAAGATCTCGCTCTCGAGCCCCACAAGGTCGGTGTTCGCCGGCACCACATAAAGATTGGGCACCTCCGTTGGCAATGCCGCCTGAGAAAGGCTCGCCTCCAGCATCAAGACGTCGAAGGTGCTGATGGTGCGGGCCGCCTCGTCGATGCCCAGCCCCGTGCTGGCGTTGCCCTGGGGGTCGAGATCGACCACCAGCACCTTCTCGCCAATGGCGGCAAGCGCCGTGCCCAGGTTGATCGCCGTCGTCGTCTTGCCGACCCCGCCCTTCTGGTTGGCAACGGCGAGAACCCGCAAGCCATCGTGTCCTGTGGTGGTGCCAGTCACTGTGAGCCCCCTTTTCTCTTTGTCGCGTCTCTTTGTTGTCGCGCCGCAATCGGGTCTCTTTGATCGCGTTGATCGCGCCCTGATCGCGCTTTGATCACCTCGTTAATGGGGCGCCGCCGCATCGTGATTGGGACGCTCGCCCTCGGGCGCCGGACGAAGTCAACGCGCCAAGCCCACTTCGATAATCCCTGCTTCCGCCTCGGTGATGCTTGGAAAGAAGCGGAAGCGAAAACCGGGTCGGGCCTCGGGTACGCCAGCCCTTGCCCCCTGGAACAACAAGGCGCGGGCGCCACGCTCAACAAAGGGCTCGACAAACTTCAGAAGCTGCGGAAGTGGCGTCAGGGCCCGCGCCGTGACAATCTCGACTTCGGCCAGACTACGCGCTCGGCTGAGGCTTTCAATTCGCCGGTTGTGAATTTCCACAGCGGCGCCCGTCTGGCGCGCAACATCGCGCAAAAAGGCGCATTTCCGCGCGTTGCTCTCAACAAGATGAACCATGGTCTGCGAATCACTTTTCCGCATTATAGCAACAACCAGGCCCGGAAAGCCTGCTCCCGTGCCAAGGTCGAGCCAGACACGGGCGTCGGGCGCGAGAGCCAACAATTGTGCCGAGTCGGCGAAATGGCGCTGCCAGACGTCGTCGAGCGTGCCCGGTGCAACCAAGTTCTTGACCTTCTGCCAGCGCGCAAGAAGCGCGGCATAAAGCTCGAGATCGGCGAGCGTTTCACGTGAAACATTGAAATGGCGGGCGAAATCCGCCGCATCTCGAATGCGAACCAAGCCTCGCTTATCTTCCCTTCCTGGGTGGTGGGCGTGCTTGGTCATCGGGGGCATCAGGCGCTCTTTGCCATTGGGGCTCGCTCCGCCTTCTCGCTTCGGGGGCCCTTGAGATGCGCCAACAGGATCACGAGAGCGGCCGGTGTGACACCGTCGATCCGTGCCGCATGCCCGAGAGACGGCGGGCGCTGGCGCTCGAGCTTCTCACGCACCTCATTGGAGAGCCCCGGCACCGCGCCATAATCGAAGTCGCTCGGTATGCGCAGGCTCTCGTCCTTGCGAAAGGCGCGTATGTCCGCCTCCTGGCGCTCGAGATAGACGGCATAGCGCGCATCGGCCTCGAGTTGTAGCGCCACGTCCTTCTTGAGCCGTCCAAGCTCGGGCCAGATGGCGGCCAGGCGCGCCATGTCGATGTCGGGATGGGCGAGGAGCTCAAAGGCCGTGCGGCGGCGGCCATCGCGGTTGATGGCCAGACCATGCCGGCGCGCCTCGGTGGGGGTTAGGCTCAAACTCTCGAGAAGCCGCCTGCCTTCATCAAGCGCCTTCCGCCGGGCCTCGAAGGCGGCCCGCCGTGTCGCGCCTACACAGCCGAGTCTGATCCCCATCGGCGTCAGGCGCTTATCGGCGTTGTCGGAGCGGAGCGAGAGGCGATATTCGGCGCGCGAGGTGAACATCCGGTAGGGCTCGCTCACGCCGCGGGTCACCAG
>WGBL01000333.1 GCA_015494375.1 Hyphomicrobiales bacterium
CCCAGACAGCGCAAGTGAGCCCAGACAGCGCAAGTGAGCCATGACAGCGCAAGACCTGGCAGACAGTGACTCACTCACCGCAGGCATGCCGGGACGCTATGCGACGGCGCTTTTCGAGTTGGCGCTCGAGAGTGGTGAGGACGAGCTTGAGCGCATCAGTACCGATCTCGATCGGCTGCGCGCGCTCCTTGACGAGAGCGCCGATCTCGCACGCCTTGTGCGCAGCCGATCGAGATCGGCACTGCTGCGCTCAAGCTCGTCCTCACCACGCTCGAGCGCCAGCGCGAAAAGCGCCGTCGCATAGCGTCCCGGCATGCCTGCGGTGAGTGAGTCACTGTCTGCCAGGTTTTGCGCTGTCATGGCTCACTTGCGCTGTCTGGGCTCACTTGCGCTGTCTGGGTTCACTTGCGCTGTCTGGGCTCAGCTGGATTGCCAATTGCGTTGGTGGCTCGGTTGCAAAAGCCAAATTCAAGGCGGCCAGCCGTGGTGCGCGCGAGTGCCACCAGTGCCGCCACACGCATTTCCCTGGCGCACAGGCATGGCGCTCTCAAATCCTTGGGCGCCTTGCCAGACGCATTCCCCTGGCGCAAAGGCATGGCTTGTTGCAGCGCTGGCGGGAGGTTGGTTTCCTTATTCGATTTGGCCCACTTGCACCCGGCCCCTTGGCCAAAGTCGGGCCCCCTCTAACACAGAGCATTGTGCGGCGCAATCGGGCAATCTGAGGCGTATCGGCGCCCGGGCGCCCCCGCCTTGGCGCGCCCCCATCTCAATACATCTCGGTACAAAGCGAGCCCTCGAATTAACGACATTTTATCGACTGAGGCGTAACCCTCAGGGGCGAGACGTAGTGAGAGGGTTACAACCGATGCTCGAATCGGCTTTTCGTTCCAGGCGTATGCCGACACTCCTTGGTGAATATTCCACACTTCTTGGCGAGGCTGTCCTGCGAAACCGCGCCCACTGGGCCGAGCAGATGGCGCGCATCGAAGCCGAGCGGGCAAGCAAGATCAAATCCGAGTTCATCGCCAATGTCTCACACGAGCTGCGCACGCCGCTCAATTCGATCATCGGATTCTCTGCACTCCTTCAGGAAGCGGACAAGCGGCAGCTCAAGCTCGGCCAGGTCATCGAATATGCCGGCATGATCAACGAGGCCGCCGAGCACCTCCTGGCCATCATCAACGACATCCTGGAAATGTCCAAGATCCAGAGCGGGCGTTTCTCGATCGAGCTTGAGGACGTCGATGTCACCCGCATTTTGCAGCGCTCGCTGCCACTCCTTGCGCTTGCGGCGCAAGAGGCGGGTGTCGAGCTCCACGCCTCGCTCGACGAAAACATCGAACCCATACGAGGCGACGAGGTGCGCCTCAGGCAGTGCTTTCTCAACCTTATCTCCAACGCCATCAAGTTCACGCCCCACGGCGGCAAGGTCAGTGTCAGCGCCGAGCGCGCACCCGATGGCGGCGCGCACATCGCTGTGCGTGACAACGGCATCGGCATGACGCCCCATGAGGTCGAGGTCGCGCTGATGCCCTTCGGGCAAGTTGATGGCTCGCGCTCGCGCTCTCGCGAAGGCACGGGCCTCGGCCTCCCCATCGCCAAGGCGCTGATCGAGCTCCATGGCGGCACCTTCCGGGTCTCGAGCGCCAAAGGCGAGGGGACCGAAATTCAGGTGACACTGCCTCCCAAGAATCCAGAAGCAATGACCGGGCCCGACGAAAGGCACGGCACCCACAAAAGACTCGTCATCAACAGTGAGGCGCAACAACCGGAGTGCGGAGCGGGCAGCCTCGCACACCGAAATGCCAACCAGAACCAACACAAGGTTAAGGCGGTTTCATGAGAGAGCAAAAACAGGCAACTGGCACCGGTGCGGCGGGCGGTTGCAGAGAAGGCTCGATCGGTCGAATTGTTTCAGTCACCGGCTCGAAGGCCATTGTCGTCCTCGATCACGAGCGCACGCGCCGCTGCAGCACGCGCGACGGCCGGCCCGAGATGGGCACACTATTGGGAATCGAGACCGAGTCGACAATCGTTCTCGCTCTCATTTCGGCGCTCAGCGTGCCGGTGCCGGCCCACCGCGAGGGGGATCCTGAGATCTGGATCGCCGAGCTCAGCCTCGTCGGCGAGTTGCCGCTTGATAAGGCGCGTCGGCCGGGCGCGTTCAACCGCGGCGTCTCCCATTATCCGGCGCTCGGCGATGCGGTCCGCCTGGCCACGCAAGAGGAGCTCGCCAAGGCCTTTGCGGCGGATGAGGCGAGAAGTGTGACTGTTGGCACCATCCGTCAGGACGCCTCCATTCCGGCAACAATCAAGACCGATGACCTGCTGGGAAAACATTTTGCGGTCCTGGGCACGACCGGCACCGGCAAGTCGTGCACCACGGCGCTCATCTTGCGGGCGATCCTCGAAAAGAACCCGGCCGCGCATATCATCTTGCTCGACCCACACAATGAGTATGCCACCTCCTTTGCAGACATGGCAGAGGTCGTCACGCCACACAACCTGGAACTGCCCTACTGGCTCCTGACGTTCGAGGAGCTCGTCGAGGTGCTGGTGGGCGATCCGGCAAAGAACATTCAGCAGGTGGAAATTCTCCAGGAGATCATCCCGATCTGCAAGAGCCGCTATGGGCGCGCCGGCAGAAGCAATGGCAGCTCGCGCAAAGCGGCGAATGGTCAAGACGAGTCGCGTTACAGTGTCGACACACCGGTGCCCTATCGGATGTCTGACCTCATGGCCCTGATCAACGAGCGGATGGGCCGTCTCGAGAACAAGAAGGACCTTTCGCCCTACCGCCAACTCAAGACCCGCATCGAGACAATCACCAGCGATCAGCGCTACCGTTTCATGTTCGGCGCACTGACGGTCAACGATTCGATGGCTGCGGTGCTTGGCCGCCTGTTGCGGGTGCCTGTCGACGGCAAGCCCATCAGCATCATCGAGCTCACCGGGCTTCCGAGCGAGATTGTCAATGTCGTGGTCTCGGTGCTTTGCCGCATAACGTTCGATTTTGCGCTCTGGTCCGAGGGGCGGGTGCCGGTCACGCTCGTCTGTGAGGAGGCGCACCGTTATGTACCAGCCAAGGCCGATCTGGGCTTCGAGCCCGCCAGACGCGCCATCGCCCGGATCGCCAAAGAGGGCCGCAAGTATGGCGCCTCGCTCTGCATTGTCACCCAGAGGCCGGCCGAGATCGACCCCACCATCCTCTCGCAGTGCAACACCGTTTTTGCGCTCAGAATGTCGAACGACCGCGATCAGGAGATCGTGAGTGCGGCAATCTCCGATACGGGCTCGGGGCTGCTCGAGTTTCTGCCCGCGCTCGGGGCACGTGAGGCCATTGCTTTCGGCGATGGCGTGACGCTGCCGGTTCGCATCAAGTTCGATGAGCTGGCGCCCGAGTTCCTGCCCCGCTCCTCGACCGCCCGGTTTTCCGAGAAATGGCAGCACGCCGACGAAGGCCCCGAGCTTTTGCACGAAATCGTCGAGCGCTGGCGCAATGCTGGCCGTCCGGTGCCGATGCTGGCCGAGGAGGTTTCCCTCCCAGGGGCTGAGAACGGCGCTAGCAACGCGGGTAACGGCCAGATGGGCGCGCGACCGACGCGCGCACGCACCCCATCGCGCCTCGGTGCGACGCTGGGTTCGCCACCGCGTGGTGACATGCCGCCCACCATCCGTCAGACTGACAACGGAGCGGGTGGACTTGCCGTCAATGGCGATGGCAATGGCAATGGCGAGGTGCCGCCCCGAGCCCGCGCAACGACGCTCCTGCGCCGCAATCGGCAAGGCGAGCGCGAGGACATCCGCGCACTCCTGCGCCGCAAGAGCGAGCGCGGCTGAGGGCGCGGCCCCAGGCCCCGGCCGCGGGTCGGGACGCAGTTGGCTAAGCGCTCATCACGCAACGAAACGCCACGGCCGGCCGATCGTCAACTGTTCAATGGTGGCCGGCTTGTGCTAAGGAAGGGCTGGCACAACGATGGCGGCCACCAACGATGGCGCACTCTGCTGCGGCCCCCCGATGGCGGCCTCGGATGGCAGCCAGCGTCATTGCGGCCAGGTTGCGCGCCTCAAGGGCGCCCTGCCCCTGTAGCTCAACTGGTAGAGCAACCGCCTTGTAAGCGGTAGGTTGCGGGTTCAAGTCCTGCCGGGGGCACCATTTTTTGTTTGCGCTACCGCTCGCGACAAGCGCTCGATCCCCGCTTTCGCGGGGACAGGCTTGAGCGCGGGTTTGCTTGCGCTACCGCTCGCGACAAGCGCTCGATCCCCGCTTTCGCGGGGACAGGCTTGAGCGCGGGTTTGTTTGCGCTACCGCTCGCGACAAGCGCTCGATCCCCGCTTTCGCGGGGACAGGCTTGAGCGCGGGTTTGTTTGCGCTACCGCTCGCTATCAGGTGCCAGGTGCCAGGTGTCAGGTGCCACGTGTGACGTGGCAGATTCAGGTGTCAGGGGCTCAGGTGTCAATTGGCGCACGAGGGTCAGAAAGGCGAGGACAAGGCCCATGCGCATCGATGGCCGGCATTACCGCAGCATCTGGCTTGCCGAGGACGGCTGGTCGGTCGAGATCATCGATCAGACGAAACTGCCCCATGTCGTCGAGATTGCGCGGCTTAAGACTCTCGCCGACGCCACCCACGCTATCCGGGCCATGCTGGTGCGCGGCGCGCCGCTGATCGGCGCCACTGCGGCCTATGGGCTGGCGCTCGCGCTCAGGGAACGCGCCGATGATGCCACCATGGCAGAGGCGCGCGCGGCGCTAATGGCAACGCGCCCGACGGCGGTCAACCTCCGCTGGGCGCTCGAGCGGATGGCCCGTGCCCTGGCTCCGCTCAGCGAGTCAGAGCGCCCCCATACCGCCCACCGCCTCGCCGACGAGATCGCGGATGAGGACGTTGCCACGAACCGCCAAATCGGCGTGCATGGCCTCAAGCTCATCAGAAAAATCGCCGCCGACAAAGCGGCCCGGGGCGGGGAAGGTCCGGTGCGCATCCTCACCCATTGCAATGCCGGCTGGCTCGCCTGTGTCGACTGGGGCACGGCGACCGCGCCCATCTACATGGCCCACGATGCGGGCTTGGCGGTCCATGTCTGGGTGAGCGAGACGCGGCCACGCAACCAGGGGGCGGCGATCACCGCCTTCGAGCTCGGCCAGCATGGCGTACCCCACACCCTCGTCGTGGATAACGCCGCCGGCCATCTCATGCAGCAGGGGCTCGTCGACATGGTGCTCGTCGGCTCCGATCGCACCACGGCCGCGGGCGATGTCTGCAACAAGATCGGCACGTATCTGAAGGCGCTCGCGGCCCGCGACAATGGCGTGCCGTTCTATGTCGCGCTGCCGAGCTCGACCATCGACCAAGAGATCGAGGCGGGCCGCGATGTCCCGATCGAGGAGCGTGACGGTGATGAGGTCCTTTGTGTTACCGGGCGCGGGTCCGATGGCGCACTGGGCCGTGTTGCCATCGCCCCCCGGGGTACGAAGGCCCGCAATCCCGCCTTTGATGTGACACCCGCGCGGCTGGTGAGCGGGCTCATTACCGAGCGCGGTGTGATCGGGGCCAATGCGCGCGAAATCGGTGGCGTTGCAGACGCGAGCGGCAAGCCGGACGCCCGAAGAGGTGCCGCCCGCGCAAAATCGTGCGCAAAATAAAACTAAAGTAGCAAAAAACGATGCAAGCAAGACAGGCGCAAAACAACACAGGCGCAAAATAGGACAGGCGCAAAAAAAGAGTGAGGGAGGCTGCGTGCGGTCAGCCTCCCTCTTCCTGCAGCGTGGCGGATTTCGGTGGTGAGCGGGGTACACCATACTCCCGAACCCGCTAAGCCACATACTCGCGCCGCGCATGCCGGATCAGATCCCCCTGAGATCCCTCCCCGGACGAGAATGGCAAGGTGATGGGGCGGGTGTTCTGCCTCGGTTTCAAAACCGGCCGGGTCTAGAGACCTTTCGAGACCTAATGTGCCGAACATCGTGCGGTGACCTTCGATCCGTCTCTGGCCTCAGGTCCCCTCAGCCCCGTCTCTGGCCTCTGATCCGTCGCTCCGATGGGCCACTGGTGGCTCATCTCGGCGCGTGAGCTCACTAAGCCATAAACTCGCAGTAATGAGAATGTACCAATGGCGAGCGAATTGATCCTTCGAAGGTCTGAATATTCATCGGACCTTGGTCGGAACCAGTTGGATCGATCTGGGGCTATGAATAGCATTCATGCTGCAGCGTACCAGACATAAACCAAACGACCATCAACAGAAATCTCGGCAGGCGTCTGCCTCGGCCCTTTTGCGGTTTGTCCTCAGGATGGCCCCTTTGCGGTTTGTCCTCAGGATATGGCATGCGATGACGCTCGCCCAGCAGTATGCCGCCGTCAGCTCAGTTGTTCTGATTGGCGGCATGCTGATCATCGGCCATTGGGTGGCACAGGAGATCGAGCAGAAGGTGACGACGACCACCGCCCAGGCAACGGCCCTTTATATGGATAGTTTCGTCGCCCCGCTGGTCTGGAGCCTCGCGCACAGTGACGAGCTGCCGCCCTCATCTCGCGCATCGCTCGATCGCCTTCTTGGCACCACCGCTGTCGGTCAGCGCATAGTTGCGTTCAAGATCTGGAAAAAAGGAGGCTATGTCGCCTACAGCTCCAACAAGAGCATCATCGGCAAGCGTTTTCGTCCGACCAAAAACCTGAAAGAGGCTTGGCGCGGTCGGGTGATGGCCGAGTTCGACAATCTGGTCGATGAGGAAGATGCCGTCGAACGCGCGCGCGGCATTCCATTGCTGGAGATGTACAGTCCCATTCGCGACTATCGCACGGGCCGGGTGATCGCCATCGCCGAGTTCTATGAAAACGGCACCAAGCTCAAAGAGGCAATATTTCAGGCCAAGTCGGAGAGCTGGCTCGTCGTAGGCGGCGTGACGCTGACGATGCTGCTGCTGCTCTTCGGCATTGTTCGTCGCGGCAGCAAGACGATTGTCGCCCAGCAGAACGAGCTCGAGAAGCAGGTGGTCCAGCTAAAGGAATTGCTCAAGCAGAACCGCGCATTGCACCGGCATGTGCAATACGCCTACGGGCGCACGGCCGAGATCAACGAGAGCTTCCTGCGCCGCATCGGGGCCGAGCTTCACGACGGCCCGGGCCAGTTGCTGGGTTTCGTCATGCTCAAGCTCGACACCCTCGAGGGTCTGCTGGCCCGCCTCTCGGTCGATCGGCGCTATTACCGCTCCGAGATCGAGGATTTGCGACGCGTGATCTCCGATGCCATCAAGGAGCTTCGCCAGGTTGCGGCCGGGCTGGCCTTGCCCGAGCTCGAGAACCTGCCGCTTTGCGGCTCGCTCATCAAGGCGGTCGAGAACCACAAGAACCGCACCGGCACCGAGGTTCATACGGAAATCCAGAACATCTGGTTCGATGTGCCCCACGCGCTCAAGATCTGTCTCTACCGCTTTGTCGCCGAGGGGCTCAACAATGCCTATCGCCATGCCCAGGGGCGCGGGCAGGTGGTGCGCTGCGCCGTCGACAAGGATGTGGTGATTGTTGTGGTCTCCGACGCCGGGCCCGGCCTGCCACCCGAAAGCGAGCTCAAGAAGAAAAAGGACAAGGCCAGCCACAGCGGGCTTGGCCTTATCGGCATGCGGACGCGTATCGAAAGCCTCGGCGGGCGCTTTGATATCCGCACCGCGCCGGGCAAGGGCACCCACCTCATCGCCCGTTTCCGCATCGAGCCGCAGGTGCTTGCCAAGAGCGCCTGAGTGCAGCGGACCCGAGAGCGCGGGGGGAGGTGAAAGGCGCACCCCGGGGAAAAAGCGCAGCGGGCTGCCGCTCAGCCGTTAACGGGAGTTCAGCCGATGACGAGCTTGGCGCCCACGCGCTTGGCAAGGCCGATGGCGCGCTCGATGCTCATGCCGTGGCGCTGCTCGCGCGAGAGGGGATGCTCGGAGGGCTCGAGGAAGACGTGAGGGCGGCTGCCGCCGTCCTGGGGCACGACACTGCATTTCAGCAACAGCGTGTCGTCATAGCTTGGCAGCCGGCTCGAGAACCAGCCGAAAAAGGGGCCGATTCGGCTCTGGTCGGGATCGTTGTAGGTGGCCTGGTAGGTGCGGAAGTTCGCCTCACTCAGCGAGCACCAGATGCCCCAACCGAAGCGCTCCTCCATGCCGACGATGGGAATCTCGAGAAGGCAGCGGACGAAGTAGTCCTGGTTGTCGATAATGCAGAGATCGCTCGTCAGATAGCAGCGCTCGGCGCGCTCGCTCTCGGGCACGCTGTAATAATAGTGCGGCGCATCGAACACGATGTCGGGCAGCCCCTCATGGATGCGCGCGCACGAGCCGCAGCGATAGCGAATGCGGCTCGCCGTGCGCCACAGCTCTTCGACCGGTTGCAACCCCATACCTGGACCCCTTCTCAACGTCTTGGGAGCGGAGCTTAACCGCAAGTCCTTACGGTTCGGTTGACGGGGGCGGTTCAGGTGCCAGGTGTCACGTGGTCAGCTCTCAGGTATCAGGTGTCAGATGACAGACTTGTCATCAACTCAGTTGCGCGACGCGAGGGGACGCCTGCCTTTTTCCCTCTCACGCCCTCCATCTCCAGGTCATGCCCGTCCCCGGGCTTGACCCGGGGAGCAGCCCCGGGCATCCAGGGCGATGGACAAAGACGGTTGCAGCCCTTGGCCCTGGATCGCCGGCTCAAGGCCACTGCTGTCCGGTTTATCATGAGG
>WGBL01000334.1 GCA_015494375.1 Hyphomicrobiales bacterium
CAGCTCGCGGGCGAGCCCGATATCGCCCGAGACGAATATGTTGAGAGCAAGCTCGAGGTTGCGCACCACCCGGGCATGGAGCTCGCGGATCTCCTTGAGGCCGGCGTCGGAGAACTGCGCCTGCGCTTTGATCTTCTTGGCCGCCAGCTCCATGAGGTTCTTGTCGATGATGTCGCCGATGTGCTCGAGGTTGGTGGTAAAGCTCAGGATCTCGAAGCTGCGGGCGCTTTCCTCGGCGTCGAGCTCTCTGGTGCCGAGGCGAGCCAGATAGAGCTTGATGGCCTCATGGAGCCGGTCGACGACGTCATCCTGGGCTTCGATCTTCTTGCGCAGGGCGTCGTTGTTGTCGGCGAGCACCTCGATGCTCCTGGCAAGCATGCTTTGGACCACTTCCGCAAGCCTGAGGGCCTCGCGTGTGGCGCAGCTGAGCGCCACGACGGGACTGTCGAGCGCGCCCCTAAAGACGATGATGCCAGCCAGCCCCGCCACCTCGACGAAGGCGCGCTCGGGCGCAAGGCGGGCGCAAGCGGTGTGGATAACGGCGATGAAGGGCAGCGCGGCGAGCGCAATCACCAAATTGAAGGCGGTGTGGAAATTGGCAACGAGCTGGGCCGCCGAGCCGCTCATGGCAGCGAGCGGTGGCTCGACAAGGCTCACCAGTGGGGCGGCAACAAGCACTCCAAGCGCCCGCACGGCGAGATTGCCAAGCGGGGCGCGCCGTGCCGTCGGGCTGGCACGCAGTGTCACGAGCACCGGCAGAAAGGCGCCGCCCAGGTTGGCGCCGAGCACCAGCATGAGCGCAAGCGAGGGGTCGATGGCGCCGCTCGCAACCAGCGAGGCGATCAGCAGCACCACCGCAACACTCGAGTGGGCAAGTAGGGTCAAGAGTGCAGCGAGCAGGATGGCAAGCGCCGGCTCGCCGGCCAGGTGGCCGAGAACGAATGTCAGACTTTCAGACTGGCGGATGGGCGCCGATGCCTGGCCGATGAGCTGCAATGCGAGCAGTAGGAGGCCGAGGCCGATGAAGGCGCGTGCGAGGCGCCGCGGCCGATTGCTCTCGACCGTCAGAAACGTCGCCACACCGACAAGAATCAATACCGGCGACATCCAGTCGAGGCGCTGCGAGAAGAGCTGGACGACAAATGTGGTGCCGACATCGGCGCCCAGCATGATGGCCAGCGCCGCCGTGCCCGCGAGGACCTGGCGGGCGGCGAACGAGGCGACGATAAGTGCGGTCGCGGTGCTGCTCTGCAATAGGGCCGTCACGCCGACGCCGGCGAGGAACGCCTTGACGCGCGAGCGGCCCGAGGCCGCCAGCAGGCGCCTGAGCTCGGCGCCATAGGCGCGTGTGAGGCCGGTCCGGACCATGCGGATGCCCCAAAGCAGGAGCGCCACGCCGCCCGCCAGATTGATCAGGAGCTCCATGCCGAGTGGTCCGCTCTTGTGGTGGTTGTGGTGGTTGCGGTGGTTGCGGTGGTTGTGGCGGCCACAGCAACCGTTGTGGCGGCAATACCAGAGCCTTGTGGCGCCAATACCAAATCAAGGCTGGCCGTGAAGGATACCCTACACCAGGCTGCACCGAGATGCAGCCTTAGTTTGGTTTCAAGAACCACGGGCCATGAGCGCTTGCGCGCCTAAGCCAGCTCAAGCGGGGCTGGGCTCCCATTTGGTCGTTATTTCTTGAGACAACGAGGAAAGAGTCCTCTGATTTGATTGTCTTTAATCGTCTCCAAGCCACCCGAGCGGCACAGAGGCCTTTGGGAGCGTTGCGAGTCATTGAGGCATGAAGGACGTTGATGCCGCGGGCTATGGGCTGCCTGCGGCATGCTGGAGCGCCTGCTCAAGATCCGCCTTGAGGTCGTCCACATCTTCAAGGCCCACCGAGAGCCGCAAAAGCCCCGGTCCGATGCCGAGCTCGGCCCGCGCCGCCTCGCTCATCGACTGGTGCGTGGTCGTCGCCGGGTGGGTGATGAGGCTTTTGGCGTCGCCCAGATTGTTTGAGATCTTGATGACCCGCAGCGCATTGAGCAAGCGGAAAGCCGCCGCCTTGCCGGCCTTGAGCTCGAACGCCAGAAGCGCCCCGCCCGCCGCCATCTGTCGCCTGGCGAGCGCCGCTTGTGGGTGGTCGTCGCGGCCGGGATAGATGACGCGGGCGACCGCGGGCGCCTCGGCGAGGAAGTCGGCGAGCGCGGCCGCGCTCTCGCTCTGGCGCTCTATGCGCAAGGGCAAGGTCTCGAGCCCCTTGAGCAGCACCCAGGCATTGAAGGGGCTCAAGGCGGGCCCCGTATGCTTGAGATAGTCGTGGACCTTTTTCTCGATGAACTCGCCATCGCTCAGGACGATGCCGCCCAGGCAACGCCCCTGGCCGTCGATGTGCTTGGTGGCCGAGTAAATGACCACGTCCGCACCGAGGGTGAGCGGGCGCTGGAGCATAGGCGTGGCGAAAACATTGTCGACAATGAGCCGCGCTCCGGTCGCCCCGGCCAACTCCGCAACCGCCGCAATATCGACGAGCTCGAGCGTCGGGTTGCTTGGGCTTTCGAGAAAGACCGCCCGCGTCTGGGGGCCGATGGCGTCCTTCCAGGCGTCAAGGTTGCGGCCATCGACGAGTGTCACGCCAATGCCGAAGCGCGGCAACAGCGTCTCGAGGATATAGCGGCAAGAGCTGAAGAGCGCCCGCGCCGCCACCACATGGTCGCCCGGTGCGATGTCGCAAAGGAGCGCCGCCGCCACGGCCGCCATGCCGCTGGCGGTGCCACGTGCGGCCTCGGCGCCCTCAAGGCGGCACATCCGCGCTTCGAACATGCTGACGGTGGGGTTGGCATAGCGGCTATACACATAGCCCGGCGCCTCGCCCTTGAAGCGGGCCTCGGCCTCCTCGGCGCTCGCATAGACATAGCCCGAGGTGAGAAAGAGTGCTTCTGACGTCTCGCCCCAGGGTGAGCGTTCGGTGCCGCCATGCACGAGCGCGGTGGCGGGCCGCCAGTCGGTGTGGCCCTCGCTCACGAGATCATCAGGTGGCTGGCCTTGGCCGCGATTGTTGGGCGCGGTCATGGGACGGGGTCCCTCTTGTGCGGTTGTCGCCTGTTGGTCGCACTCATGCGCGGCAGCAACAAAAACAAAAGCCCGGCCGGGCGACCGTCACGTGCCCAAAGCCGGGGTCTCGCAGCGGCCTTTTAGCAACTTGTTTTTCGTGGCTGCAAGCCGGCCGGCCAAATCACCACGCAGTTTCCGGCGAGCAGTAAAGTGTTGCCCACGCGGCGTCAAGAGAAAGCCGTTGCAGGCCTGGGTTGCGAGCGGGTGCTGTAGATTGGGGGACGCCATTTGTCGCGGCACAAGTGCGTGCATTTGGCGCATGCAACATGTCCGCGTCATTCACAGCGCGGGCAAATTGTGGTGGACTGCTGATTTCGCTCGCAGCGGGATGCGCGGCTCTGCGCTAGCATGGAGCGCGCGCGAATCAGCCAGGGAGCAAACGGAGCATGAGCCAGCGAGGTGGCGTGTGGGCAGCCTGTGCGCCGGGAGCCGCGGACGCCCGTTCGGGCGCCACGCACAAGCGTGAGCCACAGGCGATGACGCCACAAGAGACGCCCCAAGAGGCACGACAACAGACGCCACAAGGACCGACGCAACAAGGACGGATGTCGCAAGGGGAGATGGTACGAGAGGCGACGGCAGAGGCGCCCGCGCCACAAGAGCCGCCACAAAAGCAGCAAGGGCCACACGGGCCATGGGGTGCCGGCATCCTGCCGGGCCAGGCCATTGAGCGGCTCATTGCGGCCGGTGCCATTCGCTTGGAGCGGCCGGTGGCGGACGGCCAAATCCAGCCGGCGAGCCTCGACTTGCGACTGGGCAAGGTGGCCTACCGGGTGCGGGCGAGCTTTCTGCCGGGGCCCCATTGCCGGGTCGAGCAAAAGATTGTCGACTATGCCCTTCATGAGATACCGCTCGCAGACGGGGCGGTGCTCGAGACGGGGTGCGTCTATGTCGTGCCACTGCTCGAGCGGCTTGCGCTCGACAAAGCCATCTCGGCGGCCGCCAATCCCAAGAGCTCGACCGGCCGGCTCGATGTCTTCACCCGTGTGATCAGCGATCATGGCAAGGCCTTCGATCAGATTCCGGCGGGCTATAAGGGCCCGCTCTATGCCGAAATCTGTCCCCAGACGTTTCCGGTCCTCGTGCGTGAAGGCTCGCGCCTCAGCCAGATCCGCTTCCGCGCCGGGGAGGCGCAAGCCAGCGATGCCGACATCCTGGCGCTTCATCGACGCGAGCAATTGATTTCGCGCACCGATGCCGACATTGCCAGCGGCATCGCCTTGAGTGTCGATCTCGAAGGCGCGCCCGAGGGCATCGTCGGCTATCGGGCCAAACGCCACACGGGCGTCGTTGATGTGGACAAGTCGGGCGCGCACGCCATCGCCGATTACTGGGAGGCCATCCCTGCGTCTCCGGAGCGCCGCCTCATCCTCGACCCCGATCAGTTCTATATCCTCGCCTCCAAGGAGGCGGTGCATGTGCCGCCCACCCACGCCGCCGAGATGGTGCCTTTCAATCCGCTCGTGGGGGAGTTTCGCGTCCACTATGCGGGGTTTTTCGATCCAGGCTTCGGCCACGCCGCGGCAGGGGGCGCGGGCGCGCGCGCCGTGCTCGAGGTGCGCTCGCACAATGTGCCGTTCATTCTCGAGGATGGCCAGATCGTCGGCCGGCTCATCTATGAGCGCCTCACCGAGCCGCCCGCCCGCCTTTATGGCGAAGACATCGGTAGCCACTACCAGGCCCAGGGCCTAAAGCTTTCGAAGCATTTCCGCTGATCGATCCGTCGGGGAGGAGACGCGATCCGTCGGTGAGGAGACGCTCAGTCAGGAAAAAAAACGGGCGGAGCCGGCGCCGAAGAAAAACCGGTTCCGCCCATGTTTTGCGTCTATGGGGCTTTGCTTCTATCGGCCCTTGCTTCTATCGGAGCTGGCATGGACGCCAACCCCAGCGACCAAGGCTACAATCTGGATGTCGGCCCAAACACCGGCCTATTTGACGAGCTTCCAGGTCTCGGCGTCACAAAGCGACTGGCCGATGACACAGCCTTGGATATCGAGGGAATCGGCCTTAAAGACCACTGTGCCGTTGAACGTCATGAAGCCGGGCATGTCGGGATGCTTCATGTTGCTGCCAACCCACTTGTTGCCCGACTTGGTCATACCGTGGCACATCTCGAATTTGTCGCTCATGCGCTGGCAATAGAGCTTGCCGCCCGAGACGAACACCTTCACCTTCTGGGTGCCCTTGCGCAGGTAAGTGCCGCCGACCGCCGCGGCCTCGTGACTGGCGAGCCCAACAAACAGGAATGCGAACGCAACCAACGCGAACTTGGCGAACTTCATGATACCTTCCTCACTCTGACAAAGATGGACTGAGAGCCGCCCGTGGGGCTCCCCAGGCCGCGACGCAGTGGTCGAGCTCCACATGGCGGTCGAGAGCCGTCTCTGGGGCCACTCGGAGTAACGCCCCGCTTTGCCGCTCTCGTCGTGATCAACGAATGCGTATTCCATAATATACGAAATCGTTGATATGGTGGGGACTATAAGTCTGCCGCTGCGCAAATGCAATCGTTTGTGAGCGAGCGCGCCGGCTTGCCTCGTCACCTGGCTGTCTGGTTTCGTCTAAGTGCCGGTTATTCCACCAGTAGACGCTGTTCGGTGCGTTCACTCACGAGCAGCTTCCGCCCCCGAGAACGCAGAATTTTGCGCAGTGGGGATGGCAAAGTTTGACCGCACCGTGGCAAAACATGCCGCCGTGCGCCTCGGCCGCCTCGGCGAGGCTCGTGCCCATCTCGAAGGCCTCGTTGTAGGCGATGAGCGTGCAAGGCAGCACAATCGGCCGGCTCTCGCCTTTGCGTTTGACGACCATGCGGCTCTTGGCGCACATGATGTCAGAGGGCC
>WGBL01000335.1 GCA_015494375.1 Hyphomicrobiales bacterium
GCAACTGGATTCGAGCGGTGCGGCGGCGAAGAGCGGCCGGGCCATGCCGGGTGACGAGCGTATCAGTGATTGCCGCAAGACGGGCCAGTAAGCGCCATCCGTCCGGACTGGGGTCGAACTCTTTCATGTCCGCCATTGGCGCATAATAGTAAACATCGCGCGGTACGCCTCCGAAGTTGACCTTGGAGCGGAAGACCGGGCTGTCTTCCCGCGACTCGCCCATGTCGAGAACCCGGGCGCCGTGGGCTGCCGCGCGCCGCATGGCCTCCCAATTGAGTAGCTGGATCGCTGCGCTCTTGCGATACTCGAGGCGCACGTTTTGATAAGGATAGCATGCGGTGTCGCGGCCATAGCAGATCAGCATGCTCGCAACGGGCTCACCGTTATGTAGGGCCACAAGAACATCGACCGACGGCCCGAACGCCCGCACCGTCTCCTCGAAGAAGGCGCGCGAATGGGGTGTTACGCGCAGACGCAGCATGTTGGCGATATAGTGCTCGTAAAGTGCGCCCACATAGTGTGCGCCGGCGGCCACCACGAGGCCCGCGCGCTCGGCCCGGCGGATCATGTTGCGGGTCTTTGCACGCAGCGAGGCCCACATGCGCGCCTCGTCCTCGTCGAGTGTCAATTGCAAGGTCTTTTTGATGGCGTTCGTTTGCAGGCCGACGAGTGGTACGGTGCCCGAGGTGACGAGCACATCGCTCCAGCGATGCGCGACTGCCAGACTCTCGACTTGCGCGAGGAGCGCGCCTGCCACCTCCTGCTCCGGCGCGACCAACCCGCACCTGAGCGAGTAAAAGCGTCTCGCCCCGAGCCAATTGCGGACCTCGTAGCCGCCGAGCACTCCCACAATTCGTCGCCCACGCTCGGCGACGAGAAACCGCGTCGGCACGCCATAGGCCGCCTCGAGCACCCGGCGCCATTCATAGCGGGCGAGGGGAGAACTTTCCGGTATAGTGTCGAGAAAGTCATTCCAAGCTGTTCCATCGCACTCGCACGCCTCACGAACTGTGATTTCCCGAGCGCTCACGCGTTTTTCGCGGGGGCAAAGTAGCGCCGGCAGAGTGCCAAATAATCGGTGAATGGGACCGCAAAGAAGCTCTCGATGAGCACCGGATCGGCCCGGCCGTGGAGCAGCCGGCAGTTGAAGGCATTCAGCCCGAGGGCGAAATGCGCCCAGTCACGCCGCGCCATCTGCGAGCGATAGAGGCGGATGGCGTCTGCTTTGGCCTCGCCAAGCGCGGTGATGTCAACCGCGACATTGCCGAGAAGGGGCGTATAGACCTGATAGGCCCAGACCTCGGGTGAGCCGACATTTCGCCCGCTCTGTGTTGCCAGGAGCAAGGCGTGGCTCGCAGTACGGTGGTCGGGGTGATCATCGAGAAGGAAAGGCAGGAAAAGCGCATCTGGCTGCACCGCGTGCAGGGCCTCGGCCATAGCAGCGGCCATAGCCTCGGGGGGCATAGCGCTGGCGCGCCCGCCTGCGAATTGCGCGTGGAAGCCGAGTGTGTCGCAGACGGCGCGTGCCTCGGCCTCCCGCTCTGCCCTCTCGCCCTCACCGCCCGAGGTGAGATAGAGCACACTCACCTCGGCGCCGCGGGCGACCGCCCTTATCAGTGTGCCGCCAGGTCCGATCACCTCGTCGTCGGGATGGGGCGCGAGCACCAGGATTCGCCTCGCCCCGACGGGTCCGTCGAGAAGCTGCGGTGCGATCTGGCCGGTAAACCGCATTGTCGCGAGCAGATCGGCCGCGGTTTTGAGGTCTTCGAGGGGCTGCCAGCTTCTCAGAACCCATTTGTAGGCCTTGCGTCCCATGACGAGTCGTTCGAAGCGGGACAACAAGGCGCGCAATCGTTGCCTCGCGCTCGTGCTCGCAGACAATGTCAACGGTCCTCGCCGGCTTCGGCACGGATGCCATACACTCCTCGCCAGCGATTTACGATATCGGCCGCTGTCACCTCGAGCCCGCAATCTCGGGCGAGCCGCGCCAAACGCGTCAGATCCTCCGGCGTGTCGAGGTCGAGCTTGAGGTCGGGCACGCCGGGGTCGAGCGCCTCGGGGCATAAGGCGGGGGCGAGGCGATAGCGATCGCGTCGCTGCCAGAGGTAATAGGTCACGTGCTCGCGGTCCTCGGGCGCATGGGCATTGTCGGCAAGCCAATGGAGGAGCTCGGCTGAGAGCACCTCGGCGCCGAAGCCGCGTGGCCATCGCTCGGTGCCATCGGAGATGTGGTTGAAAGCGAGGTCCGGGCCGCTCTTCTCATAGGTCGCCACGGCCAGATCGACGACGGCCGGATCGACGAGGGGCCGATCGCCGCAGATGCGCACCACAACTTCGGCCTTCGTCAGCCGGCTCGCCTCGGCATAGCGGCCGAGCACGTCGCGCTCACTGCCGCGATGAACGGCAATGCCGAGCCGCTCGGCAACCTCGGCGAGAACGTCGTCTTCTGACCTGCGTGTAGTGGCGAGCACGACCTCGTCGACAAGCTGTGCGCGCCGCGTGCGCGCGAGCACCCATTCGATCACCGGATGACCATTGAGCGTGGCCATCATCTTTTC
>WGBL01000336.1 GCA_015494375.1 Hyphomicrobiales bacterium
GGTCGTAGACTGCGCCTTTGCGTGCGCCTCCGGCTCTTCGGATTGGGGCGGCTGGCCCGGAGTGGCGGTTGGCTTTGTGCTCTCTTGCTGGGTCTTGGGCGCATCCCCTTCAATCGATGTCGCAACGGTCTCGGAGGTGGCGCCCCCGGCCTCCGACCCGACGTTGGCGCCTCCGGACGCAATTTTCTCAGCTCCAGAGCGTTCGGCCCCGGCACCATCACCCGCTTTCGTTGAAGCACTCTTCGCCGCCGCTTTGACCGGGGGCGCATTTGCAGCCTGGCTGCTTGCCAGCAGGTCCTCGATAATGCGGGTGCGTTGCCCGCGCCGCCTCTTGGCATTCGCCTGGGCGCGAATGTTTCTTGCGATCGGGCGCGCGCCAAGCCCGGCCCCCGCGCCGAAGCGCTTGAGCTCGGCCATATAATAGGCGGCCTGACGTGCCGCACGCTCATTGGCCGCAGCGAGCTCCGTCTTGAGGCGCTCGTTCTGGCGGCTCTCGTGCTCGAGCCGGGCCTGCACGCTCTTGAGCTTGGCGCGCAACGAAGCCTTGGTCTCGCCGATGAGCGCGCGCTTTGCCGACTCCTCCTCGCTGCCGAGAAGCGCGGACAATTCGGCCTTGAGACGAATGAGCTCGCGTTCCTGCTCCTCAGTGTGGGCGGTCAGCTCCTTGAGCTCGGCCTTGAGGCGCCGCACCTCGTCGGCATCCTCGCCCTGCTGGGCCCGTGCGAGCTCCATGGCCGCCAGCTGATGCCGCAAGCGCTTGAGCTCGGCCTCGGCACCGCCACCGCTGCTGCCCCCGCCGACGCCCTGGCCGTTGGCCTGATCTGCGTCTTGGGCCTCTGCCTGGGAGGGCGCCGCCCGCCGGCACCGCGCATAAGCCGCTCGTTGAGCGCCGTCTGATCCCTGAGCCGCGCCCGCAGCGCCTCGATCTCGGCCTTGAGCGCCTGCTCGGTTTCCGCGCCCGCAGCGACATAGCGGCGTCGGTCACGCGGCTGTTGCACCATGAGCGCGCCCGTGAGGTGCTCGATCTCGCTGCTCAATTGACGGTTGATTTGGGCGGCCTCTGCGAGCGCCTGCTCTTGCTGGCGGGCGGTCTCGACAAGCTCGGCCACCTCGCGATCGCGGGCCGCGAGCAGTTTGCGCGCCTCCTCGAGCCGCGCCTCGAGCCGTGGCAGGCGATCGTTGATGGTGTGCTCGAGGACGCGCCGGGCATTGCGGTTCTCCTCGAGCTCGGCTGTGAGTTGCGCGACCTCCTTCTCGAGCTCGGCGATCCGCACGTCACGGCGGTTGAGCTCGACAAGCTGGCGCGCTGCGGCCAGCTTGGCCTTGTCGATCTCCTTGGCGAGCTGGTGAATGCGCACCGCATGCTGGGCGCGCAGCTGATCGCGTTCGGCCCGGATCTCGCTTTCGGTGACAGGGAGCGAGGCCTTGATGCGTGCCGTTGTCAGGCGCACCGCACGCGCCCAGAACGCCGGCAAGAAAAGGAGCGCAAGCAGGGTCGCGACCAGAAAGCCCAGCGCAAAGAGCATCGCTGACTGGACCATCGTGCTTGCGCTCCTCTCGAGGGGCCGCTCCCGAGCCTGCCTCGGCCCGAGGGAAAGCCATCAGACAAGCTAGACAATTCGAATTCGCCCCGCCTTTCTCACATCAACGCGGGCCCAAGTAAAGGGCGTCGCGTGGGCCGCAGCAATGAGTCTGCTGAGACTGCATCCGGACTCCTGGCTCTTGCGGTCTGCGAGCAATCGAAGGGATCCCAAAGTGTGCCGCCGCGACCGGTCTGCAACGGACTCACGGCCTAGAAGGGCAGCCAGGAGGGCCGACGCGTATAGTGCAGATAGCCGACATTGGCCCCAAATCGCAGGCCCACACCTGCGCGGATGGGGGCCAAGCGAATGTCGTTGTGCGCCTGGAACGTGATCCCGACACCGCCGACGAGATACGCCGAGCCATCGACGCCTGCAAAGCGATTGTAGATGTCGGAGGGGTCATAGAGGTTGTAGACGAGGATCATGGTCTTCGAGCCCTCGGCACCGAAGTCGTAGCCGATCGAGGGGCCCTGCCAATAGACCTTGTAGCGCTCGCCCGACTTGGTATGGAGCCAGCCCTCACCGTAGCGCACACCGGCGATGAAAGCGCCGCCCGCCTCCTCGCCGAGAATGTAGCCCGTCGGCCGCCCGGCACGCTGGAAGGCGTATTCGATCACCTTGGCCAGGCCCGTTGAGATGGTGCCGAAAAAGCGGTGTCCGGCGTCGCGGATTTCCTCGATGGTGAAGGTGCGGTCGCTGCGCTGCTGATAGCCGTAGGGCGCTGGCGGGGGCGCATTGTACGCCTGCGGGCCGGCGGCCGCATAGGGGCCCGGTGCCGGATAGCTGGGCGGCGCTGGAGGCGGCGACGCATAAGGGTCGGCGGCCGGGCCTGAGCGGGGCCCCGGACGGGGATAGCGCGCCGTGGGGATGTCGAGCCCGCTCTCGGGCGTGACCACGCGCGGTGGGCTCGCCGTGCGTCCCCAAGGGAGTTGCTCGACGGCCCGCGCCTCAAGCAGTCCAAGCGCAGCGCCGGCCGCGACAACGCCAATGGTCACGATAAGCCGGGCCAGCGCCGAGCGAAGAGGTCTCAGAACTGGTGCCATCATCCTATTGATCTCTCAATAATCCAAAATCTTATATTGCCCCCTCTGTTGCCCCATTGCCTTGCCCGATTGCCTTGCCCGATTGCCTTGCCCGATTGCCTTGCCCCGTCGCCTTCCCACCTTTGGCGGGCCGATCGCTCGCGGGTCTGTGCCGCCACGCGCCGGAGCCTCGGGCCGCTGGCCTCGACCTGCGACGCGGCGTCACGTCGGGCTCGATCCTGGCGCGATGGTCTCGCCAAAGTGTTACGAAACTATGGCCAGGCGGGCGATTTCACGGCTGGTAATGGCGACAAATCCGGGATTGGCAAAGCCTTGAGACGCCTTGCCATAGCGGAGAGGCGCGCCCTCGAGCGTCAACACCTCGCCGCCCGCCGCCGCCAGGATGGCGTGGCCTGCGGCCGTATCCCACTCCATGGTGCGACCAAAGCGGGGATAGAGGTCGGCTTCGCCCGCGGCCAGGAGACAGAATTTGAGCGAGGAGCCGGCGCTCACACGTCGGCGCACCCGCAGCCGCGTAAGGAGCGTTTCGCTGGCGTCATCGAGGTGTGAGCGCGACACAGCAGCACGAAGCGCCCCGAGGTCCGGCGCGCCGACGGTGAGCGGGCGCCCGGCGGCGTCTGCGAGACTGGTGGCTTCGCTGTCTGCCTCGAGGCGATATTCGAAGGCGCAACGGGGGCCGAGCGCAAGAAAGAGGCGGGAGACGGCCGGGGCATAGATGAGGCCGAATCGGGGCACCGCCTCCTCAACAAGGGCGATGTTGATGGTGAATTCGTCACGCCCGGCGATGAACTCGCGCGTGCCGTCGAGCGGGTCGACAAGATAAAAGCGCTTGCCGACCTCGGGCAGCCCGCCCTGGGCGACGGCCTCCTCGGCGAGGACGGGCACACCGGGATCGATCGCCGCGAGCGCTTCAAGCAGGATGGCCTCGGCGCCGCGGTCGGCAACAGTGACGGGGCTCTGGTCGGCCTTGCTCTCGACGGCGAGGTTTGTGCGGTAGTGCGACAATTGCAGGCGCCCAGCCTCTTGCACATATGGCAGGAGCGCAGCCGCCAGTTCGGAGAACGGGCGTCTCGTTTCAGCTTCTTTGGATTGAGAGTGGGCTTTTTCAGATTGAGGGGGCATGTCCTGATTGACGGGTCATGTGGCAACGCCATTTGATTCCTTGATTCCGGGATCGTGGGGCAATGCTATGGCGCCTGCGCAGCTCTTCGTCAATGGCGGGGTCGCCGCCACCACGGTCCAGATCAATCGCCTTCAGGCAACGCCCAAGTCGCTTGCTCGCAAGCCATTTCAGCCAATCTGCGATGGAGTGGAGATGATCCGTCTCTCTAATGATTTCCGGCTGCGGCCCTCCGATCGCAAAGGCGGAAGGACAACAATCTTCCGCCGCCGACACGTCTCGCCGCGGCGAGACGTGTCG
>WGBL01000337.1 GCA_015494375.1 Hyphomicrobiales bacterium
GCTCAGGACGGTGCCGCGGACGGTCAACACACCTTGCTGCACTGAAGCCCGGGAAAAGCGGCCGCCAGGCTCAGGCGCCAGCGGCGCTCTTGTCCGCGGCGTCCTCGCCTCTCTCTCCAGCTTCGCCTGCGCCGCCGCCTCCGGCCGCGCCCTTCGCGCCGCCGGCTGCCGCATCGGCGCCATCGCCTGCGCTCGCATCGTCGGCCTCGGTCAGTGCGGGCACACTGTCTTGCACACTGTCTTCAAGGTCGGCCTCGACGCCCTCCTCGAAGACCTCCTCAGGCGCAATCGTCTCCTCGCCCTCGAGCGCGGTCTCGTCGTCGTCAAACTTGGTCATGTCCTCGCCGCGGGCTTGACGCTCGGCCTCGTCCTCGGTGCGGGCGACGTTGATGGTCACCGAGACCTCGACCTCGGGATGGAGCGAGATGCGCACCTCATGCAGGCCGAGTGACTTGATCGAACGATCGAGCAGAACCTGGCGCCGGGCGATGGAAAACCCGTTCTCGGAGATCGTCTCGGCGATGTCGCGTGTGGACACCGAGCCATAGAGCTGGCCGGTGTCGCCCGCCTGGCGGATGACCACGAAGGCCTGGCCTTCGAGCTTCTCGGCCACCGCGTCGGCCTCCTTCTTGAGCTCGAGATTGCGCGCCTCGAGCTGGGCGCGCTCCTTCTCGAAGCGCTCGCGGTTGGCGGGCGTTGCACGGAGCGCCTTGCCCTGAGGGAGAAGATAGTTGCGCGCATAGCCGTCCTTGACGGTGACGACATCGCCCATCTGACCAAGCTTGGCGATCCGTTCAAGCAGTATGACTTCCATGGTTTTCTTTCCTTTTGTTTCTTTTGGGTCGTGTTGGCTTCGTATCGCGCGGGTTGTGCCGAATTGGCCGGCCCACTTGCCTTTTGCCTTCCGCCTATTGCCCTTTGCCTTCTGGCTATTGCCTATTGCGCCTATTGCCTTTTGCCTATTGCCTTTTGCCTATTGTCCTTTGCGCCGCCCGGCCACCACGTCAGGTCCAGGGCGAGCGGCCGGCGCGGGCGGCATCGAAGCGCGCGCGCAGGCGAAAGATCGGCTCGCCAATGCCGACGATCGTAAGCGCAATGCCTGCATAGACGCCGAGGACGAGGACCGCCATATAGACGGGCGCCAGTATGAAAGCGCGCAATGCGTGTCCCTTGGTGACATAGTGGACGACGGCAAGGCCAAGGAGGAAATAGCCGAAAAGAAGGGCGCTCGCCATGGCGCCGGCGGCAATTCCCGCAAGGCCCGGAAGCAGCCCGGCAAGGAGTGCCACCACCAGAACCAGCGGCAGAAAGGCCGGGTACTCGATCGCCGGCACGGGCTCCCAGGGTCGGACGAGACGGCCCGACGCTCTGACGATGCGGGCGCCGAGCCAGAGGCTCGGCAGGCTCAGCAGGAGCCAGGTGACGGCCAGCATGCTTGGAATTTGCGTCACCAGAAAGCGTGTCGCGGCCGCCTTGTCGTCATCGCTCAGGGGCCGGCCCGTCAGGCGCTCGAGCTGTGCAAACAGGTTGGCATCGAGGATGGTGCGCACCGCCTTGCGATAGCTCTCAAGATCGGTGCCAACCGACAAGGTGCCGAGCACCCCGAACGCCCCCGCCATCAAGAGCATCCAGCCCACGATCCGGCCCACCGGATACCATTCAATGCCGACGCCCGCGCCTTGTGGGGCGCCGAGCGCGGCCCGATCGGGCCAGCCGGGCCGTGCGACCTCGACCGCCTTGCTCCCTTCGTCGAGATCCACCTCGCTCCCACTCGCCGCACCTTTGCCTTTGCCGCCCTCGGCCCTCGGCCGACTGAGAAACGCCAGATGACAGATGACTAGCACCGGAAGACCAAAGGCCAAGACATGGGTGATGCCCGCGGCCAGCCCGCTTGAGAGCGCAATCACCAAGAGCGCCACAAAGACAGCAACGAGCGCTGCGTAAAGCCCCCAGCCGAGCCCGGCGATAAAGGCCGGAAGCGGCAGGAAATAGAGGAGGCCAAAGGCGAGCCCGGCAAGCGCTCCAACGAGGATGGGCGTGCTCATGGTTCTGCTGTCCCGCGATAGAGCGGTTAGGGGCGCGGACGCCAGCATGGACGCCAATGTGCGACAGCGGCGCTCGCCCCAACCCATGGATATCATGCCGGCGCTGCGGCCCGATTGTTTTCGCCGGGCGGTTCGAGCGGGCTACCAACACCCACGCTCGGGCCCGGCTGTCATGGCTGGGCCCTTGCCGCAGCTTTACGGCCATTCGAGCGGCAGCCCTGGCACAACCCCGGGGCGCCTAAGCTGGCTGCCTACTTCACGACATAGGGCAAAAGCCCCAGAAAACGTGCCCGCTTGATGGCACGCGCCAGCTCGCGCTGCTTTTTGGCCGAGACCGCGGTGATGCGACTTGGCACAATCTTGCCGCGCTCGGATATGTAGCGCTGCAACAGGCGCACGTCCTTGTAGTCGATCTTGGGTGCCTTGTCGCCCGAAAAGGGGCAGGTCTTGCGGCGGCGATAGAACGGGCGCCGAACAGGCAACTGGGCAATATCGGGCATTGATCAATCCTCCGTCGCCGTGCGCGCGCCATCGCTGGTTGCAGACGGTCCGCCATCGGCCATGGCGCTTTCCTCGTTCGTCTTCTCGGCCGGCACGTTCTCGGCCCGCTCGGCACCGCCCCCATGGGTGCTCTCAGCATGGGCGCTCCCACCAGGTGCACCATCGCCGCGGCCCCCGTGGCGCCGGCCGTCGCCCCGCGGTGGCCGCTCGTCGCGCCGTCCGCCGGCGCTGAAACGCCGCCCGCCCCGGCGCTCGTCGCGCTCACTCTTGCGCATCATGACCGAGGGCCCCTCCTCGTGCGCCTCGACACGCAGTGTGAGGAACCTGAGCACATCGCTCGTCAACCGCATCTGCCGCTCCATCTCGGCAACGGCCTCATGGGGCGCATCGATATTCATAAGCGTGAAATGCGCCTTGCGGTTCTTCTTGATCTTGTAGGCGAGCGACTTCATGCCCCATTGCTCGGTCTTGGCAATGCGGCCGCCATGCTCTTCGATAATCTTCTGGAAGTTGCTGGTGAGCGTCTCGACCTGCTGTGGCGAGGCGTCCTGACGCGTCAGAAAAACATGCTCATAAAGCGGCATGGATCATGGCCTTTCCGTTCCGTCTCGCTTGGCTTCGACGCAGAGCCTCTTTCGAGCCCGCTTGTTGCCCGCCGGGGGCGGCACCGGCACTTGCGCCGGTATGTTGGCCCGGCTCGGGCGCGGAAAGGCTCGAGAGATCGACCCGAAAAGAGCAAAGACACCGGGAGCCGGGCCCATGGCCACGGCGGCAACCTGCGAGACGGCCCGCAAAGCGCCGCCCTCCCGTTCAGCCTTCGGCCGAAACCAGAGCGTTCATGTCTGCGATTTCCAATGTAGGGCCGTTGCTATAGCGATTTTGGCGCCCGGCGCAAGCGGAATGTCGCCCGCGCTGCCTATTGCGAGAAGATGACCGCCAAAAAAGCCAAAAACAAGAACACGGCGCGGAACATTGCCCACGCCGCCTATTGCGCGATGACGGCCGTTCCGGTGCGGCCGTCGTTGCGGCGCCAATAGACGGTGCGCCCCTTCTTGCGGAACGAATAGCAATAGGCGCGGCCATCGAGCCATTTGCCCCAGCGCTGGCAGAGCCGATTGCCAGAGATCCACCAGACACCGCGGTCGCGCGGCGAGCCCACATAGCGCACGAGGACCGCCTTGGCGCGCCCCACCATGGTGCCATTGGCGCGATAGCGGATCGGCACCGAGATGCCGAGTGGTGTGCTGAGATAGATCGTCTTGCCCGCAAGCGCCCGGCGCAACTCTTTGCCTGAGAGCGGGCTCGCCATGGCGCTCGCCTCGGCAACCAAATTCACAAGCGCAAGCACCCCTGCGCCAACCAGGAAACCCAAAACGCGCAATCGCATTGTCGCCCTCTTGTGCCCTCTCATACCCATTTGCAATTCAAAAGCTTACGGCGGCGGTGGCTTGTCAGGCAAGTGCGCCCAGAATAAGGCAGTTTTTCTGTGCCTGATAACAATGGTGAGCAATGGTGAGCCGCAATGCCCGCCGGCGCAAGGCAATGCACGGTTAGGGGTGAACCGGCAATGAACACGTTGCCGCAGTTGTGCGCGTTTGCGGCAAGGCGGCTGCGGCGGGCCAGAGGCCAGAAACCAGAAGTCAGAAATCAGAAG
>WGBL01000338.1 GCA_015494375.1 Hyphomicrobiales bacterium
ACACCCCCAACGCGATGATGGCAGCCGCGCGGAGAGTGCCTCGCTCGGGCATTCTCGCAAAGTCGTAAGGCGCACCCCACGGCACGCTGCCGAGCTCAAACGGTCGCAGGCGCAATGGGGCGCTTTTGAAGCCGCCCATGCTGTGCTAGACGGAATGACCCAATAGGCTGGAAGAGGCGGCGCCGGCTGCGCGTGCGAGCGTCAATCCCAGGTGTTCCCAGCGGCTCGTCTCTTCCCGGTCCTCCCGGTCGTCTCTATCAGGTGACGTGTGCCATGTCTCAACGGCCTTCGAAATATGAATACGAGGATTTGCTCGCCTGCGGGCGCGGCGAGCTTTTCGGCGCCGGCAATGCGCAATTGCCGCTGCCACCCATGCTGATGTTCGATCGCATCTCGCGCATCTCCGAGGAAGGGGGCGAATACGGCAAGGGCCAGATCGTCGCCGAAAAGGAGGTCAAACCCGATCTCTGGTTTTTCGACTGCCACTTCAAGGGCGATCCGGTGATGCCGGGCTGTCTCGGGCTCGATGCACTTTGGCAGATGCTCGGCTTTTTCCTTGGCTGGCTCGGCGCCCCCGGGCGGGGCCGCGCGCTGGCGGTGGGCGAGGTCAAGTTCACCGGCATGGTGCTGCCCGAGGTTCGCCTTGTCGAATACTGTGTGGACTTGAAGCGCGTCATCCGGCGCAAGCTTGTGCTTGGCATCGGCGACGGCAAGGTCAAGGCCGACGGTGAGACGATCTTTACCGCCAAGGACCTGAAGGTGGGGCTCTTCGGCGCCGAGCCGGCTTGAGCCTGATCGTTCGCGCCATCACCAACTGGCAGGCGCCCGCGCCATCGCGACTTCGAAGCGCCTGCCGAGCGCTTGCTTCGGAGCAGCAAGGCGAGCGAGAAGGCGCCTGGTGTTGGCAACCGAGGCGGTGTCGCGGCGGTGTTTGTGCTAAGCTCGCCCAAGTGCGGCAAAGTTCACTTCTAGGTAGAGGCAGAGGCCATGAGGCGCGTCGTCATAACGGGGCTGGGGATCGTTTCAAGCATCGGCAACGATGCCGAGGAGGTCGTGGCATCGCTGCGCGAGGCGCGCTCGGGCATCGTGCGTGCCCAGGAATATGCCGAGCTCGGGTTCCGCAGCCAGGTGCATGGTGCGCCCAAACTCGATTGGACAGAGCTTATTGATCGCAAGGCCAAGCGCTTCATGGAGGCCGGCTCGGCGTGGAACTATATCGCCATGAAGCAGGCGATCGCCGACAGCGGCCTCGAGCCGGCCGAGATCTCGCACGAGCGCACCGGCATCATCATGGGCTCGGGGGGGCCATCGACGCGCGCCATTGTGCGGGCGGCCGAGATCACGCGCGAGCGAGGGCCCAAGAAGGTCGGCCCCTTCGAGGTTCCCAAGGCCATGTCGAGCACCGCCTCGGCCACCCTCGCAACCCCATTTGAGATCAAGGGCGTCAACTACACCATCTCCTCGGCCTGCTCGACCTCGGCGCACTGCATCGGCAATGCCAGCGAGCTCATCGCCTGGGGGCGCCAGGACATCATCTTCGCCGGCGGCAGCGAGGACCTCGACTGGACGATGAGTGTGCTCTTTGATGCCATGAACGCCATGTCGTCGAAGTTCAACGACCGTCCAGAGGCCGCGAGCCGCGCCTATGACGTTGATCGCGACGGTTTTGTCATCGCCGGCGGCGCCGGGGTGCTGGTGCTCGAGGAGCTCGAGCACGCCAAGGCGCGCGGGGCCAAAATCTATGCCGAGGTCGTCGGCTATGGCGCCAACTCCGACGGCTTTGACATGGTGGCGCCGAGCGGCGAGGGCGCGGTGCGCTGTATGCGACTGGCGCTCGAGGGGCTCGACGGCAAGGGCGTCGGCGCCGAGATCGACTATATCAATCCGCACGGCACCTCGACACCCGTCGGCGACTTGCGCGAGATCGAGGCCATTCGCGAGGTTTTTGGCGATCGCATCCCGGCGATCTCGGCCACCAAGTCGCTGACCGGCCATTCGCTCGGTGCAGCAGGTGTGCAGGAGAGCATCTATTCGCTGCTCATGATGCAGCACGGCTTCATTTGCGAGTCAGCCAATATCGAGGAGCTCGACCCCGAATTCGCCGATGTCCCCATCATGCTTCAGCGCAAGGATGATGTCGAACTCAACTGCGTGATGTCGAACAGCTTCGGGTTCGGCGGCACCAACGCAACATTGGTCTTCAGGCGCTATCCGAGCTAGCGAATCGCAATCGAACGAACGGGTTCTAGGAATTCCACAGCGAGGCTCTCAAAGAAGAGCGCCGGAAGGCAAAAAGGGAGAGCAGGCGCAGAACTGTCGCAATGCCCCCGGAAAGCTGGGAGCCAAGAGGGGCCGGGAGCCAAGAGGATCTTGGAGCCAAGAAGAGGGAATGGAGCCGAGAGGGGCTGGGAGAGAAAAAGAAGGCTGCTTGCGAAAGCAGAAACGGCAACGAGTTACCCGATGACCAAGCAAGACCTAGCGACACCGGGGCCGCTGATGGCCGGCAAACGGGGCCTCGTCATGGGTGTGGCGAACGACCGCTCCATTGCCTGGGGGATTGCGCGCGTGCTTGCGGGCCATGGCGCCGAGCTCGCCTTTACCTATCAGGGCGAGGCCTTCGGCCGCCGCGCCATCCCGCTGGCGCAATCGCTCGGCGCCGAGATCATCAAACCTTGCGATGTCATGGACCTCGCCAGTATCGATGCGGTCTTCGCCGAGATCGCAGAGAGGTGGGGCAAGCTCGACTTTCTCGTCCATGCGCTCGCCTTTTCCGACCGCAACGAGCTACGCGGTCGCTATGCCGACACCAGCCGCGAGAATTTTGTGCAGACGATGATCATCTCGTGCTTCTCGTTCACCGAGGTTGCCCAGCGCGCAGCCGCCCTGATGAACGACGGCGGTGCCATGATCACGCTCACCTATGGCGGCGCCAGCCGGGTGGTGCCGAGCTACAACGTCATGGGCGTGGCCAAGGCTGCGCTCGAAGCGAGCGTCAAGTATCTGGCGAGCGACTTCGGGCCCTTGGGCATTCGTGTCAATGCCCTCTCGCCGGGCCCCATGCGCACACTCGCAGGCGCCGGCATCTCCGATGCGCGGGTCCTCTTTAACTTCCAGCGCGCCCATGCGCCGCTCCAGCGCACGCCTGAGCTTGACGAGGTGGGCGGTGCCGCCCTCTATCTTCTGAGCGATCTTTCAGGGGCGGTGACCGGGGAAATTCATTTCGTCGATTGCGGCTATAACATTATCGCCATGCCGTCGCTCGAAGCACTCAAAGATGCGGAAAACGAAAGCGATGCCGATGCCAAAGCCGCCCGCGCGGCCGAATGAGGCGCAACGACCACCGGCAGAAACCTCGGTTTGGCCGTGGGGCGGGTCCCCCTCTTTGTCGGCAATGCCGGGCTCGGCTACCGGACGGTGCAACCAGGCTAGGCCGCGGTTCGGGGGGCGATGAGCGGGCGGCGATGCACAAGCTGGGATGGGCGAGCCGGGATTAGCGGGCAGCGATGCAAGCGTGGCGATGCGCAGACAGCGATTTGCAGGCAGCGATGGGTTTGCTGCAATGACGACGCCGCCATCATGCCGAAGAACCAGCGGGAA
>WGBL01000339.1 GCA_015494375.1 Hyphomicrobiales bacterium
CGGTGTTGACGGTCACACGGTCGAGCTTGACATCGCTCGCGCCATTGGTCGGCGACAGGGCGCGGAAGTAGATGTCATAGTCGCCCGGCGCCTCGCCCGCGGGAACCGTGACCTCGGCCGTGAGCGTCACGCTCGCACCCGGCGCGATGAGCCCCGTATTCGCGACCTCGACACCGGAGAGCTTGAACTTCACTTGCCAATTGGCGGGCAGGCCGGCACCGGCATTGAAGTTCGAGCCGCTGTAAGCGAGATCGAAGCTCGAGGCGACCGTGGCCGTGTTCTCGACAACGATGGTGAACTGCGCCGTCTGGCCGGGATCGACCGCCTCGGTCGTCCATGGCTGGCCGGCGTTGTCCACATTGGGGCCGTCGGCGAGGCCGCCCGCGTTCTCGATGTCGACCGTGCTCGCGACAACCTCTGCCGTCAGAGCGGCAGTGGACGAGTTCGACGCCGTCGGATCGCTCGACGCGGTCGCCGTCACAGTCGCCGTCCAGGCCGGATCGCTAGCCGCACGCACTGCCGAGGGATCATCCGGCAGGTCGACCTCGAGGAAGACGCTCACGGCATTGGCCGAGCCGATGCCGACGGGCCCGGTATCGGGATTGCCGTCGCCGTCGCTGTCGGTCAGCGGCACGCCGTTCTGGTCGGTGAACGTGAACTTTGTACCGACGCCTGCGGTCGGGAAGCTCACGTTGGTGACCGACAGGTTGAAGGTCTCGCTCACATTCGAGTGGTTGGTGAGCACGAACTCGTAGCGCACCTTCCCGCCCTGCGGGTAGGCGCCGGGTGCCGGGCTCGCGATCGGGCCGTTGGAGCCGTCCTCGGTGACGGTATCATCATTGGCGCCGTCTGTGTCGGTGCCCGAGGTCTTCACGCCATCGAGGTTGGCGCCATCGGGATCGGCACCGGCGGAGCTCGACGAGCTGTCGGCCATGGTCACGGCAAACGAATCGTCGACCACAACTGTCGACTTGTTCGAGCTTTCCGGCGTGCCGCCATCGATGCTCGCCGCCGCGATATTGGCGATCGAGCCCGCGGCCCCCGCTACGACCGTCGCCTGGAAGGTGATCGAGCCGCTGCGTCCTGCAGGGATCGTATCGATGGTCGCCGAAACCTTCGTGGTGGCGGCGTCGTAGCTGTAGTCGAGCGAATGCCCCTGGGCGTTGGTGTGGTCGGTGCCGTCGGCGGCGTCGTCAGCGGTGCCGCCGTCGCTCCAAGCGCCCGAGTTGGCGACATAGGAAAGCTCGGCCGGCAGCGTATCGGTGATCACCACATTGGTGGCATCGCCAAGCCCTGTGTTCGAGTAGGTGATCGTCACCGTCACCGTGTCGCCCGCCTGCACATTGCCCGGCGTCATGGACTTGGTGAGCTCGATCGCCGGGCCATTGGAGACGCCGGCCGTATCCGTCACGAAGTCCGTCACCGTGCCGTCATGCTGACTGGTGCCGGTGACCGTGATCGTCTCGCTGTCGCCCGGGCTTGCCGTCGTGGGCAACGGCACTTCGACGACAAAGCCGAAGGTCTCCCCCGGGTTGAGCGAGGGCGTGACGGTGATCGGGGTCAGCGAGTCGGGCACGCCGTCGCGGTCGGCATCGGGATAGATCTTGATGCCTGCGGGGAAGTCGATATTGCCGGTGTTGGCATCGACGGCCGAAAGATTGAAGGCGTCCGGCCCGTTGCCGTTGTTGGTGATCACATGGGGATAGAAAATCTTGCCCCCGGGCGGCCTCGTCTTCGACGAATCGGCCTCGACATCGACGGCCGCAACCTGATTGACAATGGTCTGAACCGAGTTCGACTGCACGGTGATCGTCTCACCGGCGGCATTCTGATAGGTGGCGATCGCCTGGTTGCCGATCGGCGTATTCGCCGGCGGAGCCGCGGCCATGGCCGACGCCGCCGTGGCGATCATGACGGCGGCAAGCCCTCCGCAAGCGAGCCTCTTTAATCTATTCATGGTTGATGTTCCCCCTCGTGGGTGGCGGCGGAAAAGCAACAGTCCGCACGCATGGCGAGTGCATAGATGCGAATGCAATCGCGGGATATGTGATTCGCGGGGGAGCCAAAAGCGTGGTTGTAAAGAATTTGTTAAAACACGCACTAATTGTGTCTCGCGAGTCACATTGACTTGTATATGCGCGTGCTTGCATTGAATTGCATATGCGCGCGCCTGCATCCGCCGATTGTGCCGCAAGTTGTGCTGCAAGGGCCTCGAAAAATCTTGACCGCGCAGCTCCTTGACAGGCGGGCGCGCGGCGCGCGATCGTCGCCGCCACTTTGAGGCGCCGAGACCGCCGTTGTGGGAGCACCGAGACCGTCGCCAATACCAATAAGGCGCCGCGGTCATCGTTGTTGCCGCGCCGAGGTATATGCGCGGCCGGCCAGTGGCACCCTGCGCGCCCATGCGCGGCAATCAAATGCGCTCTCATAACGGTTTCGAGACAGAGGCTTTGCAGATGCCCATACCCGCAACATTTGCCATTCCCTTTATCGCGCCCGATCCGGTGGCCTTCGAGATTGTCGGCTGGCCGGTGCGCTGGTATGGGCTCGCCTATATGGCGGGACTGCTGCTGGGCTGGCTTTACATTCGGCAGCTGGTGGCGCGCAGCGCCCTCTGGGGCGGCCCGGCACCAATCGACAGCGAGGCGGCCGACAATTTACTCCTCTGGGCAACTCTTGGCGTGGTGGTCGGCGGCCGGCTCGGGTTTGTGCTCTTTTACGAGCCGGCCTACTATCTGGCGAACCCGGAGCAAATTCTCGCCCTATGGCGCGGCGGCATGTCATTTCATGGCGGCCTGATCGGCACCGGCCTTGCACTCTTCATTTTTGCCCGTCGCAACGGGGCGCCGTTCCTCTCGCTTGCCGATATCGCGACCGCGGCGGTGCCCATCGGCCTCTTCTTTGGGCGGCTTGCGAACTTCATCAATGCCGAGCTCGTCGGCCGTGTGAGCGATGTGCCCTGGGCGATGGTCTTTCCGGGCGCGGGGCCACTGCCGCGCCACCCGAGCCAACTCTATGAGGCGGCGCTCGAGGGGCTTTTGCTCTTTTTTGTCATTCGCTATTTCACCCACGTTCGCCACGCATTGCGCCGGCCGGGTTTCACAAGCGGCATCTTTCTGATGGGCGGCCTCGCCCGCAGCTTTGCAGAGCTTTTCCGCGCCCCCGACCCCGATCATCTCTTTACTCTTGGGCCCTGGCTCACACCGGGCATCGCCTATTCGTTGCCCATGATCGCATTCGGCGCCTATCTCGTCTGGCGAAGCCGCGCACAAGACGAGCGCAGCGAAAGCGCTCCAACCATTGCCGACCGATGACCTCGGCAACGCCCCCGCCATCAGACGCCCCCAAGGCTAGGAAGGCTGAGAGCGAAGGGCCGCTCGCCAGCTGGCTGCGTGAGCAGATCGCAACGGGCGGGCCCATGCCCGTCGACGTGTTCATGGGCCATTGCCTTTATCATCCCCGCTGGGGCTACTACCACCAGGGGGCCATCCTGGGCCGCGCGGGCGATTTCATCACCGCGCCCGAGATCAGCCAGCTCTTTGGTGAGCTCATCGGTATCTGGTGCCTTCTCGTCTGGCGCCAGCTTGGCCGGCCCCAGCGGCTTCGGCTCGCAGAGCTTGGCCCCGGCCGCGGCACCCTGATGGCCGACCTCTTGCGCGCCAGCCGCATCGCGCCCGATTTCGCCAAAGCGCTGGAGGTGGACCTCATCGAGATCAGTGCGCCGCTCATGGCTGAGCAGCGCAAAGTACTCACAGGCGCCGCCGTGCGCGTGCGCTGGAGCACGCAGCTCACGCCGGCACTCCATCCGACGATCGTGATTGCCAACGAGTTCCTCGACGCCATTCCGGTCGCGCAATTCGTCCATGAGCGCGCCGACAAGAATGCCGACGGAAGCGCCGACAAAAGCGCCGATGAAGCCGCCGATGGGGGCACCGGTGAAGCCGCCGATGAGGGCAGCCGGAGCCGCTGGCGCACGCGTCTTGTCGACTGGAACAGCGCCCGAGGCTTTCATTTCGTCATGGGGCCACAGGTCGCCATGGAGGCAGAGACGCCAGCCTTGCCACCCGGCATGCGCGTGTTTCAAGAGCGCGACGACATCCCCGAAGGTGCCATCCTCGAGAGCCGCTGGCGGGCGCTCGTTGGCGGGGGGGCTGCCGAGGCGAAAAGATCGAGCGATAGGGGCCCGGCTCGCACGGCCGGGCTTGCCCACCAGCTGGCCGCCGCCGCCGAGGCCGCCCCGCTCGTCGCCCTCTTTATCGACTACGGCCACGAGGGCCCGCTCCTTGGTGAGACACTGCAAGCGGTGCGCGGGCATGCCTACGCTCCCGTGCTCGCCAATCCCGGCGCGGCCGACCTTTCGGCCCATGTCGACTTCACCGAGCTCGCTGCCGCCCTGGCCCGTGTCGGCCTTGCCAGCCATGGCCCCATGAGCCAGGCTGCGTTTCTCGCGGGCCTCGGCCTGCCGGCCCGCCTCGAGGCCCTGCTGGCGGCCGCCTCACCCGAAGAGGCCAACGCGCTCGAGAGCGGCGCCCACCGCCTCATGGCCCCCGCCGGCATGGGCGGCCGCTTCAAGGTGTTGGCGGTGGCGAGCGATGAGCTCCCACCACCGCCCCTTTTCTGATCTGAAGACCGAGTGCAGGCCCCAATTTGCAGCTCGAAGCGCATGAGGGGCGGGGCCGGGCGACCAACGTGCGGGCGCGCTTGACCACTGAGGTTGTGGTATGGAGAAGCCTGTAAGAGGATAGCAGCCGCCACGGACAGGAAATGCAGTATGCTCGAGCCACTCATCGCCGAAACGTTGGCACAGCAGGATTTTGTGGCCCACGGCTTTTTCACGCGCCGGGGCGGCGTCTCGCAAGGCATCTATGAAAGCCTCAACGGCGGTGTCGGCTCGCGCGATGCGCCGGACGCCGTCCGCGAGAACCGCGCCCGCATCGCCCGCCATCTGGGGGTGGCGCCCGAGCGGCTCCTTTCGCCTTATCAGATCCACAGCGACCAGGCGCTCATTGTCGATCGTCCCTGGCCGCCGGGCGAGCGGCCTCGTGCCGACGCCCTCATCACGCGCACCCCGGGCCTTGCCATTGCGGTGAGCACGGCGGACTGCGCGCCGGTGCTCCTGCTCGACCCGGTCGCCCGCGTCATTGGCGCGGCCCATGCCGGCTGGAAAGGGGCGCTCGGTGGCATTCTCGAGGCGACCCTCGCCGGCATGGAAGGCCTCGGCGCCAGGCGCAAGGACATCATCGCCGCCATCGGCCCTGCGATTTCTCAGCAAAACTACGAGGTCGGCCCCGAATTCGAAGCCGCCTTTCGTGACCGCTCGGACTCCTATAGCGCTTTTTTCAACCGCCCGGACGGCTCGCAACGGCCCCATTTCGATCTCCCCGGCTTCATCGAAGAGCGCCTCCGTTTAGCGGGCCTCAACCACATCGAGCAACTGGGCCTGTGCACCTATGAAAACGAATCGATTCTCTTCAGTTACCGCCGCGCCTGCCATCGCAAGGAGCCCGATTACGGCCGCCAAATAACCGCCATCCTTCTGAAATAACATGTTTTCCACATATCAAGAGCTTGTTTTTGCCGTTTTCGCGCACTCAAGCGCCCGCGGCCGGGCAATGGCGCTGGACGGGCCTGCCATTAGTCAGTACTAACCTTGGTATTGGTTCGTACTCGATTTGTGTGTCGTACCGGTCGCGCTAAAGTTGCGTTCCAGGCCGCAGCTGCGTACCCCTCGCGCCGGCGCCCGGCAAGGGCCGGCGAGGGGCAATGCTTCCCGGCGACGTCATCTCCGACCGGCTCCGTGTGTGATCAACGGATATGATCGATTAAGTGGGGTGAAATTTGCGAAGGGGGTATCGAGAAGTGACACGCGCAGAAAACACTGCGGCCGTGCGCTCTTGCCGGCGTCGAGCGCCGCTCCTCGTCTCGGGACTGATTGCCCTGATGCTGGTTGGCTGCGAGTCGGGCTCATCGATCTTCGGCGGCTCGACGCCAAACATCTTTGGCGGCGCATCATCCACCACAGCGGCCGCGACACCATCCGCCGAAATAAGCACAAAAACGCTGGCGATTGCGCCCGTCATCGGAGCGCCGACAAATGTTGCAGACAGATTGGCAAAGGGAGTTGCGGCATCGCTCAGGCAAAAGAGTGTTGCGGTCGTTGAGGGGGGCGGGAAAAAAGCCGACTATACGGTGACGGGCTACGTGGTCGCTGCTCCCGCCAAGAACGGAACCAAGCTTTCCTATATCTGGGACGTCACCGAGCCGTCGGGCAAGCGCGCCCACCGCGTCACCGGCGAGGAGATTGTCCCGGGCGCCAAGAGCAAGGACCCCTGGGCAAACGTCAACGATGCCGTCGTTCTCGCCATAGCTGATCGAACGGCCCGTGCCCTTGCTGAGTGGGTGCCGCGCAAAGCAGCAACCTCTTCTCCGGCTCTCGCCAGCAAGCCCGGTGTCAGCGGGGCTGCCAACTCTCAGAGCGCGTCAAACAGCAGGCCGCTAGCGCTCTCTGCAACGCCACGGGCAACAACGGCGCGGCCGACCCCCATTCACGGGCCCGCGAAACCCAGATCAGTGAGCCGGGCAACCCCTCGCGGCAAACCAAAACCGCAGCTGGCCGCACTTCAGAAGGCAACAGATGTCGTCAAGGCGGTGGTCCCGCCCGTCGTGGGCGCGCCGGGTGACGGCAGCCGCTCGCTGGCAAGCGCGCTTCAGCGGCACCTGATCCGCAAGGGGGTCGCCATAACGGCTGCGCGCGACAAACGCGCCTATACCGTCAAAGGCAGGGTGGCGCTCGGTCCCCCGAAGAACGGGAAGCAGAGCATCCGTATCGAATGGCAGGTGCTCGACCCCAAGGGAAAACGGGTGGGCACCGTCTCGCAAAAGAACACCATTCCACAGGGCCTGCTCGACGGCAAATGGGGCAAGACCGCCGATGCCGCCGCCGCAGCCGCGGCCAATGGCATCCTGAAACTCTTGCCCAACCGTCGCGCCGTCAATTAGGTCAGCAATTCGCCCAGTTCGGGGCATGGCTGACGGAGAACCGCCCAACGCATCGGACGTCAACGAAGTGAGCCCGAGCCGTTTACACGCTCGGGCCCACTTGTTAGAGGGGGAATGTGGTGCCCGGCGGGCCTCGCAACGGCTGATCGGGCCGTCGGCGACACTGCCGAGCAATGCTGAAGGAGAGCCTCGCGCCCGATGAAGGAGAGCCTTGCGCCCGACAAAAAGCCCCGCACCGCTTTGGAGGTATTCCGCTCGCAGTCAGCCGAGGCGATCATCATTTTGGTTTGCCCGGCGTCTCGAGGCCGCCGCTGCGGAAGAACCGGGCACGCAGAAGGCTAGAGCATGTTTTGGCTAGATAGGATCAATTCTGTTTCTCGATTGGTGTGTGCGATCCGGCGCCGGAGTGGCCGAAGGGCGATGTGGGGGCATCGGTCGAAGACACTCCGGCGCTCGGGCGGCCGCCAATCGGAAACCCGAAGGGACGGGCGGATTTGCGCCATTAGCGGCGCAAAGCCCCTTGACAATATCTCCTGATATTGCCTGCGGTCCTTTGCTTGCTCCTGACACGAATCCGCTCCGTCAGAATGGTTCTATCTAGCCAAAACATGCTCTAATTGTCCCCGAGCGGCCGATTGCCCGCAGATGGCCGATTGCTGCATGAGTTAGCAGATTGCTCCGGAAGAGTTTGCGCCGATGAAGATCGTTGCCGGAAACAGCAACCGCCCCCTCGCCGAGGCCATTGCCGCCTATCTCAACACCCCGCTCACCAAATGCGTGGTGCGGCGGTTTGCTGATATGGAGATTTTCGTCGAGATCCAGGAGAACGTTCGCGGCACCGATGTTTTCGTCATCCAGTCGACATCGTTTCCCGCCAACGACCACCTGATGGAGCTGCTCATCCTGATTGACGCTCTGCGGCGCGCCTCGGCCAAGCGCGTGACGGCGGTCGTGCCCTATTTCGGCTATGCCCGGCAAGACCGAAAACCGGGGCCGCGCACACCCATTTCCGCCAAGCTCGTCGCCAACCTGATCACACGCGCGGGCGCCGACCGTGTTCTCACCCTCGATCTCCACGCCGGACAAATCCAGGGCTTTTTCGACATCCCGACCGACAATCTCTTTGCCGCTCCCGTGATGGTGCGCGACATCCGCGAGAGTTTTGCGCTTGACAACCTCACAGTCGTCTCGCCCGACGTGGGCGGCGTCGTCCGCGCACGAGGGCTCGCCAAACGGATCGGCGCCTCCCTCGCCATTGTCGACAAGCGCCGCGATCTGCCCGGCGAATCCGAGGTCATGAACGTGATCGGCGACGTCGCCGGCAAGCACTGCATCCTCGTCGATGACATCATCGACTCGGGCGGCACCATCTGCAACGCCGCTCAGGCGCTGCTGGAGAAGGGCGCCACGGAAGTAACGAGCTATGTCACCCACGGCGTTCTTTCGGGCGGCGCCGTGGCGCGCATTGCCGCCTCACGCCTCAAACAGTTGGTGATCACCGACTCGATCCTGGCGACCGAGGCCGTGCGTGTGGCCGAGAACATTCGCGTTCTCTCCATCGCGCCGCTCATCGGCGAGGCAATCTTGCGCACAGCTCAAGAGAAATCGGTCTCGAGCCTCTTTTTCGATTGATCCCGGAGGCCCGTTGATCCCGGCGGTCGATGCCCCCCGAGCATCGTTTAATCCGAGCATCCGGCTGATCTTGGGCCTTGGTTTCCCAAGCGCTGTGGTCGAGCCAGCAAACAAGGCATCATCGGTTCCGGGAGGTCGAGGTCCTACGCCCCGAGAGGACGCATGCCATGGGCAGACAGATCGGCGGTCCTGAGATCGAGCGGCTCATTGCACTGCTTGCACGCCTTCCGGGGCTCGGGCCGCGCTCGGCACGCAAGGCCGCACTCCATCTTGTCAAACGCCGCGAGGAACTGATGCAACCGCTCGCGCGCGCCCTCGCCGAGGTCGCGGAGCGAATATTGGTCTGCTCGGTGTGCCACAACATCGACACCACCGATCCGTGCTCGATTTGTGCGGACCCCAAGCGCGATCGCTCGCTGTTGATCGTGGTCGAGGACGTGGGTGACCTTTGGGCGCTCGAGCGGGCCGGCGTCGCGCGCGCGCACTATCACGTTCTCGGCGGCCATATCTCACCACTCGACGGCGTGGGCCCCGAGGACCTTGCCATCGCGAGCCTACTTGGGCGCGTCAAGGGGGGCGAGGTCGGCGAGGTTCTGCTCGCACTTAATGCGACGGTCGAGGGGCAGGCCACGGTCCACTATCTTCTCGAGCAGCTCGCAGGCAGCGGCGTCAAGGTCTCACGACTGGCCCACGGTGTTCCGGTAGGGGGCGAGCTCGACTACCTCGACGAAGGTACCCTCGGAGCCGCCATCCGCACACGCCAAACCCTTGAAGCGCCCTCAACCGCCCCCGCGAAGGCGCATGACTCGAACGATGGCGGGCCCGATGATGACGACAAAGAGAACGGGTAGGAAAAAGACGATCATCGGCACCGTGAGCTTCGGCGGCAAGGCGGCCGCCTTCTTCTCGGCTTCAGCCATGCGCATGTCGCGGTTCTCCTTGGCCATGACACGGAGCGCCTGGCCTATGGGGGTGCCGTAGCGCTCGGCCTGGATGAGGCTCGTGCATGTGGCCTTGACCGCTGCAATCCCGGTCCGTTTAGCGAGGTTCTCATAAGCCTGACGACGGTCCTGCAAATAGGAGAGCTCGGCGGTGGCAAGGCTGAGCTCCTCGGCCAGCGGTACCGACTGATCGGCCACCTCCTGGCTGATCTTGCCGAACGCCGCCTCGATCGACATGCCCGACTGAACACAGATGAGCAGCAGATCAAGCGCATCGGGAAAAGCCTTGGCGATCGACTCCTGGCGTTTCTGGATGAGGTTCGTGAGGAAGATGTTCGGCAGATAGAGCCCGACATAGGCGGCAAGCAGCGAGATGCCCAACTTGATGATCGGCGGAATGTCGTTGCCACGAAAGACGAACAGATAGACAAGTGCACCGACGAACATCACAATGGGCAGCGCAAAACGGAAGAAAAGAAAGACAACCAGCGGGTTCTGGCCGCGAAACCCGGCCATCTTGAGTTTGTCCTTGATGTCCTCGGTCTCAAGAAGCGAGCTCAGATTGAGTGTGTCCACGATCTGCTGCATGAAGCCTTTGGGCTTCTGGCGCAACTGCCCGCGCCTGCTCTCAGCGTTGAGCTCGGCCAGGCGCTCGGCCCGCATCCGGTCGCGCTCAGTGGCCATCGCCTTCATGCGTTTCGCGACGCGATCACGCTCAAAGAGCGGCATGGCCAGCGTGACGACGGTAAAGAATGTCGCCATCGCGACCAGCGCCAGAAATACGGCGTTGGGATCGAGCAGATTGCTCAGTGCCTCAAAGACCACGGTCTTCTCCTTGCCAATCCTTCCGCAAAGCTTTTTGCCTTCCGTAAAGCCCTGTGCGCGCTCGAGAAACGGCGGGCAATGTTCTCGCCCTCTCAGTAGCGGAAATTGATCATTTTCTTCATGACCAGCATGCCGAATGTCATCCAGATGGCTGCGCCCGCGAGCATCTTGTGCCCGGTGCTATCCTCCCAAAGAAGAGAAATGTAATCGGGCGCCGTGAGGTAAACC
>WGBL01000340.1 GCA_015494375.1 Hyphomicrobiales bacterium
ACCCTGTTGCGCGCTTCGAGCTCGCGGATCTCAGGGCCCGGACCCGGGCCTGGCCCGGCACCACCGGCGGCCCCCGAATAGCGCACAATGAGCCGCTCGGTGCGCAAGACGAAATCGCCCTGCACCGCCTTGACGCGGCCCGAGAAGACCGCGGTTTTCTTGACATCGTCCACATCGAGCCGGTCGGCCTCGATCTCAATCGGCGCATCGGGATTGGAGGCAAAACCCGAGAAGTGGGGAGCAAGCTGCTGAGCGCCGGCAGGCGCAATCAACGATGCGACAAGGCCCAGCCAAAGCCCCGCGCCTAGCCCCATAACAGCCAGCAGCCTCGCCGGCACCTTGGCCAGAGCAAGAGCCCGGCCCGCAAGCCAACACACCAGCCTCCGGCTCGGCCAACTCTTTGGTGCGCAGATACTCTTTGGTGCGCAGATGATGACGGGGCCGGCCCCCATCCCATACCTTATGGGCACGCCGATCCTTCCCATCCGGTTCATCAAGCTCATTGTGCTCATTATGCTCGCATGTCCATCAAGGCCGGGATTACGGATTGCAGTCGCGGCTTCATCGCGGCAGCCGGCGCGGCGGCCGGCTCTGCAACGCTGCGTCCGGCCCTGCACTCGGCGGTGGGCCCGCAGGCGTGGCTGATGACGCCCCTTGAGACGAAGCGCGCTGTGTTCTCTTGCGCAGCCGCACGCGAACGGCGCCTGCGAAACGAACCCGCCTGCTCCTGAGCTCAAGCTCCATGGAGCGTGCCCTGACGGTACCATTCAGCATCTCGACCGTCACGGGCTCCTTGCTGACGAGCTTTTCGTTGGGGATGTAAATATCGGCCGATGCCAGCCGTGCGCGACTGCCGTCCTTGCGCACCACCCGAATACCGCCGCTGAGGTGGAGCCGCTCCTGGCTCTGGAAGAAGCGTCCTGTTTTGGCTTTCATCTCCACCCAGTCGCCGTCGGGGCGCCTCAAAACCGCCTCTATGGCGTCGAGGTCGACAATATTGCGCTCCTTCAGACTCTGTTTCGCCGCGCGCGCGTTGACAATATATGTTGCGCCATCGGCGGTTGCGCCGTTGAGACGCGGCCGGGTGATCGTCAGCTTGTCTTGCGAAATGGCGACATTGCGCGCCTGAAGCGTGTTCTGGCCAATGGTGACCCTGAGATCGGCAAAAAGAACATAGAAGCTGAGAAGTCCAAGGCTAGCCAGTGGCAGCACCACCCTGAGGGTGCGCACGACAATCGTATGGCGCCGGGCCGCACGTATGGCCCGCTCGCGCCGCTTGAGCACAAGTGTGCCGTCATGGGTCGGCGTGGCGTCATTGCGTGGCTCGACTGGCATGCTCCTGGCCCCGTACTCGCCGGAGAATTGGCTCGTCATGGCTTTTCCGTCACTCAGCCGACAGGCGCCCAATGCGCGCCAACCATGGGCGAGAATAGTGGATTTATTGCGTCGTTGACGAGAGGCGGCAAGCGGCCCGCCCGGTTACGCAAACCCGCGCCGCGGCACATCGTTCGGCGCACCATGAAGGGCCCCATGGTGGGCGTCATGAGGCGCACCCGCGGGCACATCGGTGCCCGCTTCGGTGGGCAGAGCCGCGGGCACATCGGGGCGCGCATACGCGAGTGCATCGGTGCGTGCATCGGTGGGCGCAGCCGCGAGCACATCCGAGGACACATCCGAGGGCCGCCACTCAGTGAGCGAATATGTCCTCGTCGGCCCAGCCGCCAAGGTCAAGGCGGGCGCGTGTGGGCAAAAAGCGAAAGCAGGCCTCGGCCAGCTCCGTGCGCCCCTCCCGCTCGAGACGCCGGCTTAGATGGGCACGCAGCTGGTGGAGATAGAGCACATCGTTTGCGGCATATCTCTTTTGCGCCTCTGTCAAAGTCTCCGCGCCCCAGTCCGAGCTCTGCTGCTCCTTGGCGAGGTCGATATCGAGGAACTCCTTGCAAAGGTCGCGCAGGCCGTGGCGGTCGGTGTAGGTGCGGACCAGCCGCGAGGCCACCTTGGTGCAGAACACGGGCGCCGCCATCACGCCGAGGTGCTTCTCGATGGTGGCCAGATCGAAGCGGGCGTAGTGATAGATTTTCACGATTTCGGGGTTGGCCAGGAGCGCCTGGAGGCGAGGCGCGTCATAGGCGCCCGCACGAAACTGAACAAGGGTTGCGTCCCCATCGCCCTTCGAGAGCTGGACGAGGCAGAGCCGGTCGCGATGGGGCCTGAGCCCCAGGGTCTCGGTATCGACGGCGATGGCCTCACAGTCGGCGAAATCGTGCTCGGCGGGAAGATCCCCAATGTGGAGTGTGATGCTCATGGCGCCCTCTTTACGCCAAACGGGCGCCCGCGTCACCACTCGCTTTTCTCGGGAGAGGCGCGTGGGCGGGACGGAGAGCACACGGCTGGCAATGTATCGGTGGCACTTTGCTCTTCGAGCAGGCGCGTGGGGCGCGCGGCATAAAGCGCCGCCATCGCAAACCCGACGCGTGAGCGGCGTCCCTTCGGGTGCGGCTATTTCCAACGCCGGTTCGACCACATCCACTGCTCGGGATACTCGCGAATCCATTCCTCGAACTGGCGCTGGATGGCGGCGGTGATCTCGCGGATGTCCTCGGCGGGCTTGTCGGTGCGCGGCACCTTGAGCTCCTTCATCTCGATGCGAAAGCGCGACTGTGTGCCGATGCGGATGGTCCGCGTGAGCCACAACCGCGCCCCCACCCGCCGGGCGACCATGGCGGGGATGGGCGTCGATTTGGCCGGATGGCCGAAAAAGGGCACCGGCAGGCCGTGCTTGTCGAAGAGATCGCACACGAGCCCGAGCTGACCGCCATCGCGAACGAACTGGGTGATCATCCGCGCCGCCCTCTGCCCGGCAAGATTGGAGCCCTGATGATCGCGCCCCTTGGCGATGAGACCCGCAGGATAGAGGTCTTTGCGTTGCTCGCGCAGATAGCGGTCGACATAGGGGTTCTTGACCAGGCGATAGACGGCCGCGGGCTTGCCGCCCCATTTGAGCAAGGGCCACACGGCGAGCTCCCAATTGCCGGTATGGAGCGTGACGCCGACAAGGGGCCCTGCCTTGCCGCGATAGCGATGAAGCAGCCCGTCGTTGACGATCTCAAAGCGATCGGGTTCGGCCAGAATACGGTCGAGTTGCATGGTCTCGGCCATGACCCGGCCGAGGTTGGCCCACATGGCGCGTGCGATGGCTTTGTGCTCGGCGCGGCTCTTCTCGGGATAGGCGCGGGCGAGGTTCTCGAGTGCGCGCCGGTGCCGTCGGTTCCAGGGCGCAATGGTGCGCCACAGCCAGGCCGAGATCGCCGCAGCCCACTCGAGCGGCATCGCCCGCACGATGGCCACGAGCAACCGCAAAAGCCCATATTCAAGGCGAAACTGCAAATCCTGGAGGATAGTCATTCTGCTCGATCGCCGCGCGGTCCCTGACGTAACCCCAACCGTCGCTCAAACAGGCGAGGCTCGAGAACCCGGTGACGGGTGCGCTCTTTGCGCCTCCAAGGTGCCCTGGCCATTCCGAGGCGCTTGGCCACAATCCGCCGCCGAGTATGCCTCCTCCTGCATCAGTCGGGGCAGCGCAAAGCCCGGTTGCATGCCTTCATGCATGAACAGCCGACGGAGCGGGCCCGATAAGGCGAGCGCCGCAAGCCCGAGGCCGCGCATGAGGTTGAGGGGCGCGAACGCCGTCATAAGGGCGCGGTTGAGCCCGTCGACCACCATGGTCCGGCTCCAGACATCGAGCCGGCGAGCCCGCTCGTAGGCCGCAAGGACGGCGCGGGCGCCGGGGTCCCTTGTCCCGCCGGGCGTCTCGGTGACGGCGTCAAGGAGCGCGGCGATATCCCGCAAACCGAGGTTGAACCCCTGGGCGCCGATGGGCGGGAGCACATGGGCGGCCTCACCGACAAGTGCGATCCTCGGGGCGGTCAGCCGCGGGAGATGCAGCCCCGCGATGGGAAAGGCGGCGCGGGGCCCGATGTTCGTGATCTCTCCGAGCAGGCCGTCGAGGTGCTGCGCGAGCACTGCGGCGAAGGCGTGCTCATCAAGTGCCATGAGGCGACGGGCCTCTTCCGGCCGCTCGGACCAGACAAGGCTCGACCGCCTGCCCGGCAGCGGCACCGTCGTCAAGGGCCCCGCACGCCGGTGAAACTCTGTCGAGGTGTCGTCGTGGGCGCATGTATGGCTGAAATTACAAGCGATGGCCGTCTGCTCATAACGCCATTCTCTGGCGCGAATGCCGGCGGCCCGGCGGCAGATCGAGCGGCGGCCATCGGCACCGACCACCAAGCGGGCACGGAACGTGCGCCCCTCCCTCGTGTTGAGGAGGACGTGCGCGCCGCAAACGCGAACAGCGCTTATCCCTGAGGTCTCGACACGCGTGAGCGCCGCCATCTCTGCCGCTGCCTCCGGCTCTGCCGCTGCCTCGATCTCCCTCTCACGCGCCTTCAAGGCCTCGGCGAGGCGGCTGTTGCTGACATTGGCGCCGAAAGCATCGAGCCCGATCTCACGCGCCTCGAAATGGAGCTCTGGCGCGCGCAAGGGGCTCCTTGTGGCATCAACAATGCGCAAGGCCCGGAGCGGTGCAGCCTCGCTCGCGACCCTCTGCCAGACGCCGAGCCGCTCGAGCAAGCGGATCGAGGCCTGAAAGAGCGCCGTGGTGCGGGTGTCGCCCGGCTGTGCGCGCCGCGCGCCCCCGCTGGGGCGTGCCGCCTGCTCACGGGCCCGCTCGAAGCCGAGCGTGGCGAACCCGTGCATGGCGAAAGCGATCACCGCCACCCGCCCGGCGAGCCCGTCGCCAACGACTGCGACGTCGTAGATCCTCTCGTCAGCACCGTTACACGCGTTGTGAGCCCTGTCGGCCATCGTCCTCTTTTTTCTCGGTCGCTCGTTCCCCCGGTTGCAACCATCAGCGAATCCTCACTGCAGAAACAGCCTCTCACGGTCGCTCCGGCACTGGCAAGGTGGCATCGCGCCACCATGACCGGTTGTCAATGCCCCTGCAATCAATCGCGTGGCATGGCCTTTATCCCCTCGGCTGCACTGCTTTTGCCCTCATACTTGTACTGCTCTTGTCCCCATGGCCGCATTGCCTTCGGCCCCATGGCGGCGTATGGCTCTGTGGACCTCTCGAGATTTAGGCCGCTCGAGGTATGGTCCGCTCGAGGTATGGTCCGCTCGAGGTTTGGGCCGCTCGAGGTTTGGGCCGCCTACGGTATGGGCCGCCTACGGTATGGGCCGCCTACGGTATGGGCCGCCTACGGTATGGGCCGCCTACGGTATGGGCCGCTTGCGGCGTCGGCCGCCAGCAGCGGCCACCGGCCAGGGCTGGGGACAAGAGCCGTGCAGCAATCGCGCAAAGCACTCTTTGAGGTCTTCAAACGGGCGCTGGCCGCCTATCAGGCAGGCGATGCCGCACGCGCCAGAAAGCACCTCAAGAAGGTGCTTGCCAAGGACCCGCGCAATGTCGACGCCCATCATCTGATGGGCCTTGTCGCAAGCGAGCTGGGCCATCATGACGCCGCCGTGCGCCATCTCGAGACGGCGATAGCGCTCAATGGCAAGGTCGCCGAGCTCCACAACAACCTCGGCGAGGCCTATCGTCGGGCGGGCGATTTTGAAAGGGCCGTGGCCTGCTATCGCCGGGCGATTGCGCTCGATTCGCGCTTTGCCGGCGCCTACAACAACCTAGGCGTTGTCCTTTTGGAAGAGGCGCGTCTCGACGAGGCCCAAGCGGCCCTCAATCAGGCGCGGCGGCTTCTTCCCAAGGCGCCGCAGGTGTTGATCAACCTCGCTCGCCTCAAACAGGCGCGCGGCGACCTCGAGGGGGCGGTGGAGGGCTACAAGGAGGCACTCGGGCTGGCACCCGATGATCCCGCCGCGCTCAACAATCTTGCCAACGCCTATCAGGAGATGGGGCGCCTGCCCGAGGCCTTGCGCACCTACGAGAGGCTGCTCGCCAAAGACCCGAACAATGCCAGAGCCCTTGGCAATCTCGCACTCACCCTCGAGATGGCGGGAGACGGCCGCCGGGCACTCAGCTACTATGCCAGGGCGGCCGCGCGCGAGCCGAAGAACGTCGAGTTGCGCCTGGGGCTTGCGAAAGCGCTCGCCACAAGCGGCCGCTGGGACGAGGCCAGGGCCGAGCTCGAGCGCGCACTTGCGATGGAGCCGCAGAACGCCGACGTCTTGTGCGAGCTGGCGCGGCTCCACTTGGCTGGGGGGCGGGTCGAAGATGCGCTCGCATGCTACGATCGCGCATTGGCAGCCGCGCCCGAGGCCTCCCATGTTCACGCCCACCGCGCCTATGGCCTGATGACACTCGGGCGCACGCGCGAGGCGCGGGCGGCCTATGCCGAGGCGGTGGCGCTTGATGCAACCAACACACAGGCCTGGCGGGCGCTCGCCAAGGCCAAGCGCTTCAAGGAGGGCGACGATGATCTCGCCGCCCTCGAGGCACTGGCCGAGCGCTCCGACCTAGACGATGAGAAGCGGCTTCATCTTGGGTTTGCGCTCGCCAAGGCCTATGAGGATATCGGCGACTATGACCGCGCCTTCGCGCACCTTAAGGAGGCCAACCGCCTCAAGCGCAAATACCTGCTCTATTCCCGCGTGGACACCGAGCGCCATTTCGCGGCCATTCGCAAGGTCTTCACGGCGGACTTTCTGGCCCGCCACCAGGGCGTGGGCGAGGCCGATGCGACGCCGATCTTCATTGTCGGCATGCCGCGCTCAGGCACGAGCCTGGTCGAGCAAATCCTCTCAAGCCATTCGCGCATCCATGGCGGCGGCGAGCTGCAAGCCCTGCCACGCGCGGTCGAGCGGGTGCTGCAAGAGCCCACAGGGCTTGGTTTTCCGCAATGCTGCGAGAAAGCGGAAAGCGCGGCGTTTCGGGCACTCGGCGCCGACTATATCGAAGAGGTCCGCCGGCTCGCAGCCGATGTGCCGCATATCACCGACAAGCTGCCCTATAATTTTCTCCGTCTCGGCCTCATCCGCATTGCGTTGCCCGAGGCGAAAATCATCCATTGCCGGCGCCATCCGCTCGATACCTGTCTTTCGATCTACAAGAACTATTTCATGGATGGCAACGACTTCGGCTACGACCTCGAGGAGCTCGCCCATTTCTACAGGCACTACGATGCGCTTATGGGCCATTGGCGGGCGCTGCTCGGCGATGCCCTCTTCGAGGTGCGCTATGAGGATTTGCTGGCCGACCAGGAAGGGGTGACGCGGCGGCTGCTTGCGCACTGCGGCCTCGCGTTCGAGCCCGCTTGTGTGCGTTTTCATGAGACGAAGCGCGTTGTGATGACCGCGAGTGTCGCGCAAGTGCGCGAGCCGATCTACAAGGACTCGCTCGCCCTCTGGAAGCGCTATGGAGCGCACCTCAAACCTCTCATCGACGGCCTTGGCGAGCTTGGGGCGTCTGCGGCCTAGCCGGCCACAGGGTACCGGGTCAGAAACCAGAAATCAGAAACCAGAAGGGGGGCGTGGCGCTCGGCGCTGTCGTCCCCGAAATCCCGCAACCGCAAGGGGTGCCATCTTGCACCGCCTCTCCCCCGCGGGATTATCAGGGCCCCATACCCCCGAACATCGGAGCCGCTATCCGGCAGGGCGTCAAATTCTGTGTTGGTGTGCCCATTTGGGCCTGGGGACCAGCCACCGCGGAAACTTTATCCTGCCCCCATTTTGTCTCGACTGATAAGGCTGGTCGCGCATAATGTTATAACATTACAG
>WGBL01000341.1 GCA_015494375.1 Hyphomicrobiales bacterium
GTACTGGTCATGTTGGTCACGCTAGCCCTATCGGTCATCTCGCTCATCTCGGTCGGAGGCGTCATGTGTCGGTCGGAGACATGAGGCATCATGAGCGCCCTTTCCCGCTGTCCGCAGTATGCGGCGCCTTCGGTGCACTCCGCGCACTTGGCGCGTTCGGTGCACTCGGCGCTCTCGGCGCATTCGGAGCATTCGCAGCATTCGCAGCGCCGAGCACTCTGAGAAAATCGGTTTCCGTGATGCGCGCCGGCATGGGCGAGGCGCCCGGGCGCGAAACATAGACCGTCTCGCCGAGCCGGCCATGGCCGCCGGCAACGAAACCGAGGGCGATCGAGCGCCCGAGGTTGGGGCTCATATAGCTCGATGTGACATGGCCGATCATGGGCACGGGCGGCGCGGGCTCTTCGGGCGTGGCGATGAGCTGTGCGCCTTCGGGGATCACGAATGTGGGATCGTGGGCCAGGAGGCCGACGAACTGGAGCCGATCGCTGCGCGCCGTATCACTCCGCGTGAGCGAACGCTTGCCCACAAAGTCGCGCCCTCTTTTCACCATGCGCGAAAGTCCGAGATCGATGGGGGTCACGGTGCCGTCGGTATCCTGGCCGACGATGATAAAGCCCTTCTCGGCCCGCAAGAGATGCATCGCCTCGGTGCCATAGGGCACGAGATCGTAAGGCCGCCCCTTCTCCATGATGAGCCGCCAGAGCCACAGCCCATAGTCGGCGGCGATGTTGATCTCATAAGCATTCTCGCCCGTAAACGATATGCGGAAGACGCGCACGGGAACGCCGCCAATATGGCCCGCGCGCCATGTCATCATGGGAAAAAGCTCGGGGTCGGGGTCGATGTCGTCGAGCAGATCGCCCACGATGGCCTCTGCATTGGGTCCCGAGATTGCGGCCACCGCCCATTCCTCGGTCACCGAGGTCAGATAGACCTTGAGCTCGGGCCACTCGGTCTGGTGATACTCCTCGAGCCAGGCGAGCACGCGCGCGGCCCCGCCTGTGGTCGTCGTCATGTGGAAATGATCATCGGCAAGGCACGCCGTCACGCCATCGTCGAACACCATGCCGTCCTCACCGAGCATCAAGCCATAGCGGCAATTGCCCGGCGCAAGCTTGAGCCAGCTGTTGGTATAGATGCGATCGAGAAAGGTGCGTGCATCGCGGCCACGAATGTCGATCTTGCCGAGCGTCGAGGCGTCGAGCACCCCGGCCGTGGTGCGCGCCGCCCGCGCCTCGCGCTGAAGCGCCGCATCAAAGCTCTCGCCCGGCCTCGGGTAGACCCGCGGGCGCAGCCAGTCGCCGACGATCTCGAAAGTAGCGCCGGCCGCGACGTGGGCCGCATGCATCGCCGTCGTTCGGCGAGGCGCGAAATGGGCGCCCACATGCTGGCCGGCGACGGCGCCGAAGGTGATGGGCTTTGTGGGTGGGCGGTAGGTCGTCACGCCGACATCGGCGATCGGCTCGCCGCGCGCCTCGGCGATGATGGCAAACGCGTTGACGCCCGCCGTCTTGCCCTGGTCGGTGCCCATGCCGGTCGTGGTGTAGCGCTTCGCGTGCTCGACCGAGCGGTAGCCCTCGGCCACCGCAAGATGCAGGTCCTTGGCGGTTACGTCGTTCTGCAAATCGACAAAAGCCCGCCGCCGCGCCCGCGGACGATCGGAGGGCAATTCCCAGATGGGTGTCACGTCTCCATTGTCGGTGAGCACGTGTTCATTGTCGTTGGGATCATCGGCAAGGCTGTCTGCGGGCTTGTCACTGCCGCTCAGATCATCGGCGGGTGCGCGTGCGGCAACCTCGGGGACGGGCGGCGTCGGCGCCTCAAAGCCTGCCGCGCGTGCCGCCTCGGCCCCTGCGCGTGCGCCTTCGGCGAGACAGTCCGGGAGCGCAAAAGTGCCATTGGCCGCCCCCACCGAAACCTCCGCCTGCCAGGACCGGGCGGGACGAAAGGCGCCAAGCCTCTCATCGAAACGGAGCTTGCCGCGCGATTGCGAGAAGAGTGCAATATTGGGCGACCAGCCGCCCGAGACGGCGATGAGATCGCAAATGAGGCGCTCGCGCGGACCCACGACGGCGCCCGAGGCGTCGCATTCGCGCACCGTCGCCACCTCGACCCGGTGGCGCCCTTCGGTGGCAGTGATGGTGGCCGAGGCGAAGACGGGTATGCCACGCGCCCGCGCCCGGGCCTCGAGGGCGGCGCCGGGGTCTGGGCGCGTGTCGACGATGGCGACCACCTTGGCGCCGGCCCGGGCGAGATCAAACGCGGTCTGCCAGGCGTTGGCATTGTTGGCAAAGACGATCGCCCGGCGCCCGGCCAGCACGCCGTAGCGGTGGAGATAGGTGCGCACGGCACTTGCGAGCATGATCCCGGGGCGGTCGTTGCCGTGAAAGACGAGCGGGCGCTCGATCGCCCCGGTGGCCAGGATCACGCGCCCCGCCCGTACATGCCAAAGCCGCTGGCGCGGGAGGCAGGGATCGCGGTCTGCGGGCGCCAGATGATCCTGGATGCTCTCGTGGAGTGTGACGAAGTTGTCGCTGTAATAGCCGGCGGCGGTGGTGCGTGTGAGCACCTTGACATCGCGCGCATCGAATCCCGCGAGCTCCTCCGCCACGCGGCCCGGCCATTGGGACGCCGGCACACCGTCGATGGTGCGGGTGGTGCCGTTCTCGCCGAGAAGCCGGCCGCCGAGTGCCGCGCTCTCCTCGACGAGCATCACCCGGGCGCCGGCATGCGCGGCCGCGCGCGCCGCCGCAAGCCCCGCAGGTCCGGCGCCGATGACGAGCACGTCGGTGTGGTGGTGGATGTGTTCATAGCGCTCGGGATCGGGCGCGCCAGGCGCCCGGCCGAGCCCCGCCGCCTTGCGGATGAAGCGCTCGTAGAGCATCCAGTTGCCGGGCGGGCCCATGAAGGTCTTGTAGTAGAACCCGGCCGGCAGGAAGGGCGCCAGAAGGTCGTTGATGGCGCCCAGGTCCTGGCGCAGCGAGGGCCAGCAGTTTTGCGCGAGCGCCTCGAGGCCCTCATAGATTTCAAGCT
>WGBL01000342.1 GCA_015494375.1 Hyphomicrobiales bacterium
CCTCGAACGGAGGGGCGAGGGTGAGAGGGGCGTCGCCCCCGCCTCGACCATGGTCGGCCGGCTCATGGTAGATGCGCACACTCGCGCCGTCGAGGTCGATGAAGGCCGTAGCGCCTCGACTGTCAGCCGGCGCGGGCGCGGGCCGCGATCCCGCCTCTGCATCCCCCTCGGTGGCCTTTGAGCTCTCTGAACTCTCTGGAGCCTCTGAAGGCGAAGTGCCCGAGAACCGCGCCACCGCGAGGTCGCCCGTATGGATCACTTGGATGGTCGGCGGATCGCCGGCGCGCGCGCTGGTGGCCGCGGACGCCGCAGCGAGCATTGCCACCAAGAACGCCGCAATCACCGACACCAACACCAACAGCGACAGCGAGTGGACCGCAAGCAGGCAGGGCCGGCGGCGACGGCCACCCAAGGCCGCCGGGGCGGCGCCACCAGGGGCCAGGCGCTCCAGCTTCTCACAGTTCATAGAGGCTTTCTCACTGGGCCTTGCCATGCCCGCAGGCTCCTTCTCCATCGGTCTGCGGCGTCAATGGTCTATCGCGTCAGTTGGCCTGCCGCGTCAGTTGTTCTGCCCCCTCAGTTGGTCTGCCGGGTCTGGGCCTCCTCCAACTCAACCATAATCGGGAACTGTGGATGTTTCTTTTCTTACAGCGCCATCTTGGCTCGCAACAGGCTCAGAAAGAAACCACCCAACATCCCGAAGCTCAATCGATCGGCCGGGCAGACATGCCACACGCCATGGTGTTGGTCGCAAGGAGCGGGCCGCCGGTTCAAACGCATTGAGCACCTTTTTCAAGATTGTTTGACAAATTCGAAAATGCTTCTGTCGAAATGGCGGCGGGCGGCGCGACCGGTGAACCATGGTGAACCAATTCGCGCGCCCCTGCGACCAACGGACCAGGAGAGGCGGACACACCCAATGTCTGGCTCAGCCAAAGAGACCGATGCCACCGATCGCGCCCTTGTCGCGCGCATCGCTGCGGGCGATCAAGGTGCGATCCAGGCATTGTTTGCCCGCCATTACACACGGGTTTTCCGCTTTGTCATGCGGCAAGTGAGGTCCGAGAGCATGGCCGAAGAGATCGCCAACGATGTATTTCTCGACGCCTGGCGCCAGGCCGGGCGCTTCGAGGGCCGCTCGCGGGTGGCGACCTGGCTGCTTGCGATCGCCTATAACAAGGCCGTCTCCGCACTGAGAAAACGCCGCGAGGAGCAGCTCGACGAGGGCTTTGCCGAGAGCATTGCCGATGAGGGCGACGCGCCCGAGACGAGCGCACTCAAGAGCGACAAGGCCGAGGCCTTGCGTGCCGCAATCGAGCGGCTGAGCCCCGAGCACAGGGCGGTCATCGATCTCGTCTATTATCACGAGCAGAGCGTGGCCGAGGTGAGCGCGGTGCTTGGCATTCCCGCAAATACCGTGAAAACGCGCATGTTTCACGCCCGCAAGCGGCTGGCCCAATACCTGGCCGAGGCGGGCATCGACAGGGGTTGGCCATGACCATGAGCAAACACGACCAGAGCACAGGTGGCCACAGCATGGGCAGCCAGAGCGCAGACGGCCGAAGCGCCGCCAACCATGCCGACAACCATGCCGACCACGTGGCCGCGCCCGAAAGTGCGCGCGACGAGATGGCCGCGCTCTTGCCATTCTATTTCACCGGCGCTCTCGATGCCGAGGAGAAGGCCCGCATCGAGCGCTGGCTGGCGGAGGACCCCGGCGCCGAGGCGGCGCTCGCCAATCTCGAGGCCGAGCGCGCCGCATGTGTGCAGGCGAACGAGGCCATCGCCCCCCCCGCCGGGGCCCTCGCCAGACTGACAAAGCGCCTCGCGGCCGAGCCCGAGCGGCGGCCGTCCCCCAGGCCAGCGAGGCGGGCAGCGCCTCGAGCCAAGCCTTTGCGTCGGCCAGCCCCTTGCGCAAGCGGCCGGCGAGGGACGGCCGCCGCGCGGGCTCGGCTGCGAGGCGCCTTGTCAGTCTGGCGAGGGTCCCGGCGGGGGGGGCGATGGCCTCGTTCGCCTGCACACAGGCGGCGCGCTCGGCCTCGAGATTGGCGAGCGTCGCCTCGGCGCCGGGATCCTCCGCCAGCCAGCGCTCGATGCGGGCCTTCTCCTCGGCATC
>WGBL01000343.1 GCA_015494375.1 Hyphomicrobiales bacterium
ACGCCGATGCGGTAAGCGAGACGCTCCGCGCGCTCGGATTCGACCGGGTTCGTGTGCTGCTGAACGCCCGCCGGTGGGCGATGCGCCAGGCGGTGCGTGTTTTCGCAGAGGGCTTGAGCCCCGGTGACATTGCCTTTGTGTTCTTCTCGGGGCATGGCCTGAGAATCAATGGCCACAACTACCTGCTGGCCAGGGACACGCCTTATATTCCTCCCCGGAAGATCACGGAGGAGACCATTCGGCTGTATGGGCTCTGGGTCGACGAACTGCGGGAAAAGATTCAGAAGGCCGGGGCGCGCCTTACCATTCTGGTGCTCGACGCCTGTCGCAATAACCCCTATCGTGGTGGCGACAAGCGCTTGCGGGCGCCCGCGCCGCCAAAACCCAGGACACGCTCTTACCCCGGGCGTGACGAAGTGCTGGACCGCGGTCTCGCTCGCCGCAGAGACCGCGATGGGAGGGCGCGCGGCGTCTTCATCCTCTATTCTGCCGGCATCGATGAAAAGGCACTCGATGCCCTCCATGTGGGAGAGCGCAATCGGAACTCGGTGTTCACGCGCGTGCTCATTCGCTGGATGCGCAAACCCGGCCTCGCCCTGCCCGATCTCGCCGAGGGCGTCAGCGATGAGGTCGCAGCGCTCGCCCGCCGCATCGGCCACGCCCAACGTCCCGCCTATTACGACGAGATGACGGGGGATTTCTATTTCAGGACACCGCAACCCCCGGCTGGCACTTCGGGCACTGGCGGCCAAGCGGGGCGCGCAGGCACGGCTCGTGCCGTGGAGCTTGCCTTCTGGAACGCCGTCAAGGACAACAAGCGGCCGGCAGAGCTCGAGAGCTATCTCAAGGGCTATCCCAACGGCGCCTTCGCGGCGCTGGCCAAGCTGCGCCTGGCGGCGCTGAATCAACGCCAGCGACCTTTGACCAAGAAGCGTCCTTTGGCCAAGCAGGTTCAGATTCGCCGCTTGGGTATCACTGTTCGAATGGCGGATGATGGAAACGGTGTTATCATTACGAGAATTAAAAGAGGATCTCTCGGTGCACGGATAGGACTTGAAGTTGGCGACAACTTGACTTCCATTGGGACGGTGTGGCCACTAGCATTTACATATATAAGAAAGCCTCAGGATCTTGATCGTCGCTTGGAAAGCATATTGGGAGGCCAAGAGGAGGATAGCAGGGTTAGCTTGGCAATCGCTAATAAAGGTGGCTTTGTGCTGTTTAATCGCGCGGGCCGCCTCTAGTGTCCTGTTCCGACCATTCACGCCAGCCTCTGGGCTCCACGCCGGCGTTGCATGCCCGTTCCACTCAGGGCTAAGCAATTCCCACACGTCAAGCCAATTCCGCCCTCCCGCGCCTCAGTCTCGCAATACTCGCCCTGTCCCATCTGAAATCCAGATCGGCTCGCGGCGGGTGCCCTATCTTCCCTCCTCCAGCGCGGCGAGCAGGGCCTTGGCCTCGGTGACGAGGTGGGCAGATTGCTCTCGAGGATCCGCCACACCATGGCGTTGTTGACACGCATAGTGCCGTGGATGATCTGATTGCGGAAGTCCACGATCTCTCGTGCCTGGGAAATCTCCCGCTCCAACTCGGGAAAATGGCGCATCCCCTGCGCCATCGCCTCGCCGATGATCTCCAGATTGGACAGCACCGCATCATGGGGCCGCCCGTCCGCCTAGAATGTCTCGACGTCCAAGACGTCCCCGCCATCCCGATAAGGAACTCGCCGGCTTGAGAAGCCCAAGGGCCGGTATCGATCACAACCGACATCGGGAGAAGACGCATGACCAAATCCAGTAAAACCACCACCGCCGCAGCCGCAGCGCTTGCCATTGCCGCGCTCCTCTCGGGCGCCGCGCTCGGCCTCGGCTCCACGCCCGCCGCGGCGCAAGTCAACTGCCGCGCGGCCTCGACCCACGCCGGCTATGTCCGCTGCCTGCGCCGCCAACAGGAGATCTATCGCGAGCAGAGCCAAGCCTATGGGGACATCAATCGCCAGCTCGGGCGCGTCGAGCGCGGCGCTCGGTATTTCGACTATGGCATGCGCGCCGGCACCTGGGCGGTCCAGCGCGGCACACGGGGCAGGGTTCGGGCCTATGACGCCTATCGCGCGGGCCGCGCCATTGGCAATGCGATGACATACGGCTGGTAGGGCGCGTCCAAACCGCCATTCGTGCAAACCGCCATTCGCGGCAGGATGCGGGGACTTGCCGCGAAACGGCCGGGATGCAGCCTCCTTCTCTGCATCCCGGCCAAGCGTCGGATCAATTCGAGCCGGCCTTGCCATCGACAGCCAATGGCGTTGAAATGCTCAGAGGTTTCATAAAGTCAGGGGTTGGGAATCATGACGATATGGCGTCACAGCAGGTTGCAAGCGTGGCACGGCCTGGCGGTTGCTCTCATATTGGTTTGGATTGCCTGCGGAGGGGCGGTTGCAGAGGGCGCGGAAAGGCTCACCCCTGGGCAGCGCGCCATCGCCGAGGCCGGCGAGGGCGTTGTCTCCGCCCGTCCCGGCCCGGTGATCGAGGTCCAGCTCGACAGGCCCGATGCCGTCTATCGCATCGGCGACAGTGTCACCTTGATCGTCAAGGCGCAGGAGGATGCATATATCACCGTCTTCGACCTCGGCACCTCGGGCATTCTCCATCAGCTTTTCCCTAATACCTATCAGGAGGATAATTTCGTCGCCGCAGGCACCGAGATTGAGATCGGTGGGCCGCTCTCGCCGTTTCTTTTCCATGTCCGCGGACGCCCGGGCCCCGAGCTGATCAAAGTCTTTGCCACACGCGCACCGGGCCCACTCCTTGATAACGACATGTTCGCCGACGCCCCGCCTGCGGGCATGCCCTTTCGCTCGATCAATGCCTCACCGAGCCGCGTGGCGGGCATGCTCGAGGGCAGCCTGGCCAAGGCACATCAGAAGGCTGGCTATAGGCGCAAGGAGGTCGTCCTTAACGTGCTGCCTTGAGCACCTTCAGAGAGCCGCGATGAATCGTCCACCTCGCGATGAAACCCTTGGAATTGTCAGATCGTTTTTCTGCAAGGTGTCAACTCGCGCTGCCGATCAGGAGCGTTTTGCTCTTTCCAATGACATCCCGAATGCTCTCGATCAGACGCCGCAGACGCATGGAACCCAGGCGGGCACCTTCAGGACAGGGACCGGGGGAACGCAGGAGCAGAGTTCGGGCCCCCGTTGGCATCGGCGCTTGTGGCCGCGGCATATAGCTGAAATAAAACTTCCCGCCATGCGCAATCAGGTTCTCTTGAAACGAGACGGCGAGGGGCACGTTCCGCACCTTGGCCGCCACACGCCAGGCGCCCCACCGCCAGGCCCCATCACCGTTCTTGTAACAGACGAAAAGGCGCACCGGCTCGCCTCGGGCGTTGCTCACCAAGAGCTCACGCCGGATGGCCTCGCACCCGCCGAGCTCCGCCCAACAGCGCAGCTCCGCCTCATAGATCCCAACAATGCTTCCAAAGAGAGTTGTCAGAATTGTCACCACAACCCAAACAAGAATGCGCATGAAATGCCCCTCTCGACTTTCGCCGGCTGCCAGCGCTACTTTGGGCTGAAGCCCATCGCAAGGCAAGGCCGCGGTTCTGATCGAGGTGCGCTCCGAGGGTAACGCACAGGAGCAAGGCGCAACATAAGCAAGAGAGACCATCCCGATAGAGGGAGGTGAGCGAGAGGCGCTCGCGCAAGTCGGGGGCGCATCCCGCCCGACCGATCACGCAAGATACGAAGGAAAACACACAATGAAACCGACCACCACAGCCCTGCTCGCGGCCGCTGCGGCGGCCCTCACGCTGGCGCCGTTGGGCCTGGCTGAAGCCCGCTCCCTCACGCGCGACCTTTCGGTCGAGCAACGCCCGCTCGCCGACTGGCGCCCCGCGCGCCCCTCGCCGTCGGGCCTCACTGTGCGCGCCTGGCTCGATGGCGGCAAGGAAAGCTATCGCATCGGCGAGACGGTGACGGTTTTCGTGCGCCCAAATCGGGACGCCTATATCACGCTGCTCGATGTCGGCACCTCGGGCAAGGTGCACATTATTTTCCCGAACCGTTATCAGCGGAACAATTTCGTCCCGGCGCATGCTGTGCTGCGCGTGCCGCCGGAAGGTGCGCGCTTCCGCATCCGTGTGGGTGGGCCTGTGGGGCGCGAGCTCATCAAGGTGATCGCCACCCGCGATTCGACACCGCTCATTGCCGAGGAATGGCTCGACGATGCCGGGCCCTACAAGGCGGTGCGCAAGAGCGCGCGGGTGCTCACGCGCGACCTCGCCATCGAGTTCGATCGCGAGGGCAAGGACTTTGCTGTCACCAATATGGCGTTCGAGATCATCGAGCGTGATGCCGCGCTAGATGAGGAGGACGAGGAGGACGAGGCGGACGAGGAGGGCCGCCCCCGCCGCAGACGCACGGCCGCCTGGAGCGGCGATGTCGGGGCCGGTGCGCCCATCTCTGCCGGGGCATTGTTCCGCAAAGGCGAGCGCGCGTTTTACGGCGAAGGCCTCAGGGGTGGGCCCGACATCCGAGCGGCGCTTGGGTGGTACCGCAAGGCGGCAGAGAAGGGCCATGGCCTGGCCATGGTGCGGATCGGAGAGATATTCGAGAAGGGCATGGATGTCGACCGCGATCCGATGCGCGCCGAGCGCTGGTACAGGAAGGCCGCTGCGCTCGGCAACACACAAGCCATGGTGCGGCTGGCGGTCCTTTATGGGCGCGGCATCGGGGTTCGCCGCAACCCTGTCGAGGCGCTTGCCTGGCTCAATCGCGCGGCCAAGGCGGGCGACGGCGCCGCCCATGTCAACCTCGCGCGCATGTATGACCGTGGCGAGGGGCTGTCGGCCGACCCGGAGGCGGCGGCGCGGCACCTGCTTGCCGCCATCCGCGCGGGCGCCTGGAGCGCGCAGGAAGACGTGCCGCATTTGTCTGCCGCAACCCGGCGCGCCGTGCAGCGGCTCTTGCGCGAGGCGGGCTACTATCGCGGCGCCATCGACGGCAAGATCGGCCCCGAGACCCGCGCCGCCCTCGCGGACTACGGCATGGCGGGGTGATTGGGAAGCCAGAAGGAGAAGGCGGAAGCCTGTTCGCGGAAATGGGGGGCGGGGTTAACACCAACCCGATATCGACGCAGGAGGCCGTAAGAGAAAGGGAAATAAAATGAGGGGCGGTTTGGTGCTTGCGCGTGCCCTCGCTGCTGTGATGATTGGCTGCATTGTTAATGTTGCGATGCCCGCCCACGCCGCGCCCGCCGCCTGCCGCACGCTCTTCGAGGAGGCGCTGGCCGCAAGCCGGGCGCGGGACGTGGGGCGCGCCGAGAGGGCCTATGAGCGCGCACAAGATCCGGAGCGGGCCTGCTCGGCATTCATGCGCGAGGTGATCGGCCGCGCCGTCGCGCATGCCTATTATCGCCGCGCTTTCTCGGATGTGAGCCACCCCGCCGCCCGCGCCCGCCTCCTCGAGGTCGGGCTTCACTACGGCCGGCCGTAGTGAAGCC
>WGBL01000344.1 GCA_015494375.1 Hyphomicrobiales bacterium
CAGCCGCCGGGTGCGTGACGGAAACGTCGTGGCTCGGGTGGCACAACGTTGTCGCCCCGGAAGAAATGCGGCCACCATCGCTTCCGGTAAGCACGCCGTCCATCCGCATTTCTATCTGGGGCCCATGAACACCATGCCTCTGAGAGGCCCGGGGCTATGGGTCCCCGACAATCCCGCGGGGGAGAGGCGGTGCAAGATGGCATCCGCACGGCTGCAGGCTTTCAGGGACGATAGCGCCGCGCACCGCGCCCCCGTCTGGTTTCTGGCTTCTGAATTCTGATTTCTGACTTCTGGCTTCTGGCTATGGCCGCGATGCCTCGCAAGGGGGAAATGTGGATCCCGCTAAGACGTGGCCCTTCTATGGCTCATTGCTCGCCTCCCGCCTGGCGCGCGGAGACCGCTCGGCGCACGCGCTCGGCCAGGCTCGGTCGCACGGTGCTCTCTCGTGCGGGCTCTGCCGTTGCGCGCTCTGCGTGCTCCGTCGCCTCTCCGGCATCTGAAGGATTTGAAGGATCGCCTGAGGTTTGGGCCACCTCGGCAGGCTCCGGGACATAGAACTTGGCACCACGTAAATCGTCGAGCTCAATAAGCTCCAGATGCGCCGCCCCATCCCTGCGGATCAAATAGAGCCCGCCCGCCTTGCCAACGATATCGCCGGCCATCTTACCAAGGCCGCCGCTGAGCTCGAAACGAAGCCCGACAAGCGCATCCTCGTCCGCCATTTTGATTCGATCCCCTAAATCGCTCGCCCGAGAACCCCCGGCCAAGTAACACCCTCCGCAAAGCAACAGATGCCAACAATGTGTGATCGCGTATTGCGCGGTGACGCGACCGTTGCGACATGCGGTAATATGTCGTCATGCGCTGCGATGTTTGTGTGCCGTCCCGCGTCGTTTGTGTGCTGTACAGAGTTTGTGTGCTGTACAGACCACGATATGGGTCGCCATTGCAAGCTGAACGGGGCGCCGGGTCGGACGCCGCTAATGCGCGCCGAGCCTGCCACCACACACGCCGATGCGCCTCTGAGCACCCACCGCGCCTCGCTTTTCGCAGCGCTCTAATGCACAGAGTGCAATCCATCTACACAGAGCACGAGCCATCAGCTCAACATCGACTCAACAATGCCAGAATCCCTGTTAAACTGAAATGGTCATGACTTTGGCGAAAAAGGCTCTGGCGCTCTCCGCCTCGTTGGCGCCCATTGCCGCGGCGCTCGCGCTTGCTGCCTGCAGCGACAGCCGCGCGGGCCGTAGTGTTGCGCCCGTCGCGGGCGAGGCCGGCCGGCCCATTCCGCTCCTGCAAACAAGGCCGCCGGCGATCGGCGCCTCGGTGCGCATGGCCACACCCCAAGGGCTTGAGCGCGCCATCGAGCGCTATCGCATCAATGCCAAGTTGCCTCCCGCAAGCTACAAAAGCGCCGGTGTCGATCTCGACGGCGATGGCCGCGCCGAGGCGCTCGTGCTCGCCGAGGGCGAGGGCTGGTGCGTGAAGACCGGTTGCACGCTTCTCGTCCTGCGCAAGGCCGCGCGTGGTTTGTCGCCCATCTCGGTCATCAAGCGTGTGAAGCCGCCCGTTGTTGTCGCCCATACATCGCGCCTCGGCTGGCGAGACCTCTACGTGCGCACAGGCGGAGGTGGCATCCGCCTGCAGACGGTAAAACTCAGCTTTTCAGCCAACGGCTATCCAAAGAACGCGAGCGTTCTGCCGCCCTATCTGGGCGCGGCCGAGGCCAATGGCGAGACCATCTTTGCCGCCGCCGAGGGCAATGGGCGCACCGCCACTGCCGCAGGCGCAGAACTCGCGCCTCGGTAAGCGCCGGGCTCAGGTGGCGGGCCCTGCTGAAGGCGACCTTGCGGCGGCTGTCGGGTCGTAGCGATAGATCCAATCATAGCGCGCCATGAACAAGCGGGCCGGGGCGGCCCGCAAGACGGCATTGCGCAGGCGCAGAGGCACCCCGGCCATGTGATAAACCGCACCGTTGCGCGCCGACCGCCTCTGTACGCGCTCTGTCCGCTCCTTGCGTAGGCGCTCATAACGCGCAAAGGCCGCGGCAAAATCCAGCCCCGCGCTATTTGAAACCACACGCGAAGCGCCATCGCCTTCGCGTACCTGGGTGCGGGCCTGGCTGAGCACATCCGCCAGCACCACCGCATCCTCGAGGGCAAGCGCTGCGCCCTGGGCGAGGAACGGCAGCGTCGGATGGGCGGCATCGCCAAGCAGCACGGCGCGGCCCGAATACCAGCGCGGCAACGGCGCAAGCGTATAGAGTGGCCAGCGCAACCAGCTATCGGCCGCAGACACCAGCGCCCTCAGTGGCGCGGCCATATGACGGAGTGCCGCCACGACAACGGATCGCTCGAGAACGCCGCCCCAGCTCTCGCGCCGCCAGCTGTCATCCAGGATCACCACAAGATTGACAAGCCGGCCTCCGCAAACCGGGTAGTGCACAACATGGGCGTTCGGCCCGAGCCAGATATGCGCGCAGGGCGCGCGAAAAGGCGCCGCCACTCTCTCGCACGGAATGAGGGTGCGCGAGGCGGTCTTGCCCGCGAATTGGGGCCTCAGGCCGCCTTCACCCACGATCTGGGCACGCGTGGCGGACCAGAGCCCCTCGGCGACGACCAAAGCCGCGCCGCGGCGCTCTGTGCCCTCACGGGTGTAGATCGCCACCTCGCGTGATCCCGTCTCAAAGGCCACCGTGTGCCAACCGGTCTCGATCTCAATGGCATCGAGCTCACGCGCCCGGGCAAGCAATGCACCATGGAGATCGCGCCGGTGCAGCGCCCAGTAAGGGGCGCCAAAGCGTGCGCGCATGGGCGGCGTAAGCTGCCATCTGGCGAGCTCCGCGCCGCTCCTGCCATCGTGGATGCAGAGCGCCTGGAGCTCGACAGCGGCCCCCTCGAGCCGCCCGCGGATGCCGAGTGCGGTGAGTGCCTTGAGGGCGTTGGGGCCGAGTTGCAGTCCGGCACCGAGCTCGCCCGGCGCCTTCTCGCGCTCGAGCAGGCGGACCGCAAATCCCTTTTGGGCGAGCCCAATGGCCGCCGCAAGGCCGCCGATCCCGGCGCCCGAAACAAGGATGGGCGAGCGTTCGTCGGTGCTGCTCATCGCTCAGGGGGTGGCTGCCCATGGCGTGCCGTCAGTTGCCGCCGGTGTCGGCCGCCCCAGGCGCGCCGGCCGCGCGATCGAACGAACCGGCTTGTTGCACGAGGGCGCTGTGTGTTGCACGAGGGTGCTGTGTGTTGCACCAGGGTGCAGCGCGCATCGCGCCGCATAAGGCTCACGCCGTCGACAACGGAGACTCGAAGAGGCATGTCGGCGGCTCCGTCTCATCGGGCCCGAGTGCCGGATCGTGGACATAGAGCGTCGAGCAGTAGGGGCAGACGATCTGGTTGTCGTCGCCCATATCCAGATACACATGGGGGTGATCGAACGGCGGCCGCGCGCCCATGCATTGAAACTCCTTGACCCCAATGGTGATCTTCTCCACGCCAAGGTCATTGCAGAGATGAGGGACATCGTTTGTGGTCATGGCCAATCCTTGTTGCCCTGTTGCGCTCGCCATAGGGGTGGCGATCGGTCGGCTATCTTTAGCGTGCGAATGCCCGGCATAATAGGAAAACCGGGTTAGGGTGGCATCGTGCCGTCACGAGCAGGGTTTCGAGACGCACAACGCCGGTGCGTCACCGGTCCGTCGAATGCACCGGTCCGTCGAATGCGGCAGTATGTCGAATGCATCGGTAGGTCGAATGCAATTGTGAAAGGATGGCCCCTTGGCGGAGCTCGACTGGAAAGACTTCTGTTCGGACGGTGTGCGCATCGCCTATGTCGATGAGGGCGCGAGAGCGGCGCCGCCGGTGTTGCTTATCCATGGCTTTGCCTCCAATGTCGTGGTCAATTGGCAGTCGACAAGTTGGCTCGCAACACTCATCGACGCCGGCTATCGCGTCATCGCCTTAGACGTTCGCGGCCACGGCCGCTCGCAAAAGCTCTATGACGAGGCGCAATATGGCGCCCCCCTCTTCGCCGAGGATGCCCGCCGGCTGCTCGACCACCTGGGGCTCGGCCGCGTCCATGCCATGGGTTACTCCATGGGCGCACGGGTCTGCGCCTTTCTGGCGCTCAACCATCCCGAGCGCGTCTGCTCGGTGGTCTTTGGCGGGCTCGGCGCCAACATGGTGATCGGCATGCCCGGCGCACGCGCCATTGCCCAGGCTCTCCGCGCCCCCTCCATCGATGTTGTCACACACCCCACCGCCCGCAGCTTTCGTACCTTCGCAGAGGCGACCGGCAGCGACCTCAAGGCGCTTGCGGCCTGCATTCTATCGGCGCGGGCAAAGATCACGCCCGAGATGGTGGCGCAGATCAAGGCGCCGGTGCTGGTCGCCGTCGGCAGCAAGGATGTCATCGGCGGCTCGGCGGCTGCCCTTGCCGCGCTCATTCCCGGCGCACGCGCCTTCGAGATCGCCGGGCGCGATCACATGAAGGCCGTCGGCGACAAGACGTTCAAGCGTGCCGTCCTCGACTTTCTCTCAGGCGTCCCTTGCACTTGAGGCGCTTGTGAGATGCGTGCGCCGGGGGGCTTGAGCGCTCGAGCCCCGAGCACCCGCCCCGTCTCACTGGTCGAGGCTCGCCAGCGCCTTGGAGAAGCCGTTGAGCGAGACCGGAATGCCGATGCCCGTCTCCTTGGTCTGGAAAACGATGAACCAGGCCGTCTTGCCGCGGCTGAACTTTGTGATGAGATCCGGGGTGAGCGTCACCTGGGCGAAACAGCCAACGACATGGCAGCGGACAAAAGGCGCCCGGCCGATCTTGGTGTCGTCGATCTGCAAGTGGAGCCCACGCGGCAAGAGAATGCCCAAAGGGGCAATGACGCGCAATATTTTCTCCCCGCGAGAGGTTTTCTGGAACATGACCGAAAGCCCGATGTTGGGGTTGCTCTCTGACGTCACATCCTGGACCAGGGCGCAGATTTCGTTTTTTGCGCCTGTGGGGCGCTTGCACACCTTCTGCCAATCGCCCAATTGCGCCTTCACAGTCGCCGCCTCGGCGCCGCGCGCCAATGGCACCCCGCCGGCCATGGCCGTCGCGCCGGCCACGACCGCCACGCTGGCCATCAGAATCAGAGTTCGGCGCATCGCCTGCCATCCAAGAATCCGACACATCGCCTGCCATCCAGAGTGATTGCGCAAGTGTGTCCTCAAAGCGCGGAATCTGGCAGCCGTAAGCACCGGTTATTCTCCTCAACGTTGGTTGTGGGCAGTTTGGCTCGATCGCTGGCCGCTCGCAACCGCCGCACTTTCTGGCGCGCCTTCCGGGCAGTGGACAGGACGCGAGCGGACGCGAAGAGCGCAGGCCCGAGAGTCCGAGAGCCCGAGCGTTGCTGATTCGCCGCCCTTCTCAAAGCGTCGAGCCCAAAGCGCCAGTCGGGCCAACCGGGCACAACACTCCTTGAGCCTCATTCCGCGATCCCCGAAAGCGGCATTCAGCCCCGGCTTTGTGAATGAATTTGGGCCGAACCGGTCGCCGCGGCTTGTTCGTGGAGCGCGCCGGCCGGGTCCATCGGCTGGGCTTCGCAGGTGCTACGCGAAGATATGCCGCAGCGCTCCGGGCTTGCCCGCAGCACAGGCTTTGTTGTTCTTTGGATGCAGACATCATTTTGGTCGGCGCACGCTTTCCCCGCTGGTCTGGGCCTCGTGTACGGGGCGGTTGCCGAGGGGGCCGCCGATCGGGAGCTTGAGGGAGCCGGAGGTCAATTTCTTGCAATCCAGCGAGGTTTGTAAGAGGCAGCTGACGAGGAGCTGAATGAAGATGGCGAGGGCAGGTGTTGGACGGGTGAAGGCGGTGCGAGACCAGGCAATGCGGGGCACACGGGCGCCGGGCGAAGGGGCAATCGCGGCCGCCTGGCGTGTTCTCGGCAAATGGCGCGCCTTGGCGCTGTTGGCAACCGTGGCAGTCGCGGCAGGATGGCTGGCGCCTGGCGCCGCGCTCGCGGGCACCGGTCAGCCGAGCCCTTGGCAGATCAACTTCCAAGGCGCCGCCTCGCCGATCGCCGAAAACATGTTGAGCTTTCACAACTTCGTGCTGGTCATTAGCACAGCGATCATGCTCTTCGTCCTCGTGCTCATGGCCATCGTCATCTTGCGCTACAATGAGCGCGCCAATCCGACGCCGTCCAAGACAACCCACAACACCGCCCTCGAGATCACCTGGACGGTCATCCCCATCATCATCCTGGTGGTGATCGCGGTGCCCTCGTTCAAACTCCTCTATGACCAGTACAGCTTCCCCAAGCCCGACCTCACGATTAAGGCCATCGGGCACCAGTGGTACTGGACGCACGAGTACCCCGACTATGGCGATATCAGCATCGACTCGGTGATGCTCGACGACGAGGAGCGCGCTGAGCTCATCAAGCAAGGCATCGACGCGCCGCGCATGCTGGCCGTCGACAACGAGATCGTCGTGCCCGTCAACAAGGTCGTCCACGTGCTCGTCACAGCAGATGACGTCATCCACGCCTGGACCATCCCCTCCTTCGGCTCCAAGGTCGACGCCGTGCCGGGACGCATCACCTCGACCTGGTTCAAGGCCACCAAGAAAGGCATCTTTTACGGCCAGTGCTCCGAGCTTTGCGGCCGCGACCACGCCCGCATGCCGATTGCCATTCGTGTCGTCGACCAGGATGTTTTCGACCGCTGGATCGCAGCCATGAAAGCCGACGACGAAGACAAGGCCAAGGAGATCATCCGCGCCGCCATCGAGCGCGAGAAAAAGACGCGCCGACTGGCCGAGGCGCAACAGAGCTGATGAGATTCTCAGCCGGGTCGACGCGCCGAGCTGCTGCGCATGCATGAACCCGGCAGTGTCCTGAAGGCTCTGGAACGAGCTCAAGAGCTCGGTGCATGCAGAGCTCGACGAGCGAAACCGTCAAATCGAGCAGCATTGCGCAGCAGGAAAAAGCTGAACGTTCAAGGTTTCATCGAACTTCGAGAGTGAAATCGCAGCTCAGCGTTGAAGTCGACACCTCAGCGCTGAAATCGACGGCTCAGAAAGAGGGACGAAAGCAATGGCATCCCACGCCGAAACCGATCATGGTCACGACGCACACGATCACCCGAGGGGGATCACGCGCTGGCTCTTTTCCACCAATCACAAGGACATCGGCACGATGTACCTTGTGTTTGCCCTCATCGGGGGCCTGATTGGTGGGTTCCTTTCGGTCATGATGCGGCTCGAGCTGCAAGAGCCGGGCTTGCAATGGTTTGCCGACGGCCACGCCTTCAACGTCTTTACCACCGGGCACGGCCTCATCATGGTGTTTTTCATGATCATGCCGTCGCTCTTTGGCGGTTTCGGCAACTGGTTCGTGCCACTCATGATCGGCGCGCCGGACATGGCCTTCCCGCGCCTCAACAACATCTCGTTCTGGCTTCTGCCGGCAGCGCTTGCGCTGCTGCTCATCTCGCTTTTCGTCGAAGGGGCGTCGGGTGGCACGGGCGCCGGTGTCGGCTGGACTCTCTATCCGCCCAATTCGACGAGTGGGCACCCGGGTCCGGCCGTGGACTTTGCTATTCTCTCGCTGCATCTCGCGGGCGCCTCATCGATCCTGTCGTCGATCAACTTCATCACAACCATCTTCAACATGCGCGCGCCTGGCATGACCTTGCACAAGATGCCGCTCTTCGTCTGGTCGATCCTGGTGACGGCCTTCCTGCTGCTGCTGTCGCTGCCGGTGCTCGCAGGCGCGATCACCATGCTGCTCACCGACCGCAACTTCGGCACCACGTTCTTCGATGCCGCCGGCGGTGGTGATCCGGTGCTCTTCCAGCACCTCTTCTGGTTCTTCGGCCATCCCGAGGTCTACATCATCATTCTGCCGGGCTTCGGCCTCATCAGCCATGTCATCTCGACATTCTCAAGAAAGCCCATCTTCGGCTACCTCGGCATGGCCTATGCCATGGTCGCAATTGGTGCCATCGGCTTTGTCGTCTGGGCGCACCATATGTACACCGCCGGACTCAGCGTCAACACGCAGGCCTACTTCATGTTCGCCACCATGGTGATCGCAGTGCCAACGGGCATCAAGATCTTCTCCTGGATCGCGACCATGTGGGGCGGCTCGATCCAGTTCCGGACGCCGATGTACTGGGCGCTGGGCTTTATCTTTCTGTTCACGCTCGGGGGTGTCACGGGCGTGGTGCTGGCCAACCCGGGGCTCGATCGCGCCTTCCACGACACTTACTATGTGGTTGCCCACTTCCACTACACCATGTCGCTCGGCGCGCTCTTTACGCTCTTTGCCGGCTGGTACTACTGGTTCCCGAAGATGACGGGCTACATGTATTCGGAGTTCCTCGGCAAGCTCCATTTCTGGCTCTCGTTCATCGGGGTCAATCTCATCTTCTTCCCGCAGCACTTCCTGGGGCTTGCCGGGATGCCGCGCCGCTATGCCGACTACCCCGACGCCTTTGCCGGCTGGAACTTCGTCTCCTCGATCGGCTCCTATATCTCGGCCGCGGGAGTGATTGTCTTCCTCATCGGCATCGCCCACGCTTTTGCCAAGAAGCAGCGCGTCGGCGAGAACCCGTGGGGCGAGGCGGCCGACACCATGGAATGGTCGCTGCCGTCGCCGCCGCCGTTCCATAGTTTTGAGAAGCTGCCGCGGTTCAACTGAGAGGCCGGCACTCGGATACTCGGAAACGTGCCGCGAGGAAAAGCTGCCGGGGGCCAATTGGGGAAGTTGTTCGAGAGGTAAGGTCAGCAA
>WGBL01000345.1 GCA_015494375.1 Hyphomicrobiales bacterium
GGCTCGAGAATCCCGGGAGCCGGCCGCGCCATCGGCAAAATGTCGACCAACGGCTGGTAGGGTGCACCGCCCCTTGCGGGAAAACTGCGGACACTTGCCGCAAAACGGGCGGGATGCGAGCATGGCCGCCGAAAGGCTCAGCGCCGGCCAGCGGTTGCTCACATGCCAGCGGGCCTTGCCATCAACAGCCGATCGCATTCAAATGCACCGGGCGTTCACCAAGCCAGGGGTTGGGTCACATGTCGATATGGTATTCTAGCAGTTCTAGCAGCTTACAAGCGCGCCATGGCTTGGCGCTCGCTCTCACTTCGTTTTTCGCCTTATTCTGGATTGTGGTTTTGATCGCCTCAGGCGGGGCGCCGGCAATGGCCGCCGAAAGGCTCAGCGCCGGCCAGCGTGCCATCGCTGAGGCCGGCGAGGGCTTAAGTTCCGCCCGCCCCGGCCCCGCAATCGAGGTCCGGCTCGACAGGCCCGATGGCGTTTACCGCATCGGTGAAAGTGTCACCGTGGTCGTCAGGGTGCGGGAGGATGCCTACATAACGGTTTTCGATCTCGGCACCTCCGGCATTGTCCATCAGCTCTTCCCCAACGCCTATCAGGAGGATCATTTTGTGCCTGCGGGCGGCGAGATTGAGATCGGCGGGCCGCGCTCACCATTTCTTTTCCGTGTCGGCGGACCGCCGGGCCCCGAGCTGATCAAGGTTTTCGCCACCCGCCTGCCCGACCCGCTGCTCGACGACGACGTGTTCGCCGGTGACGTCCCAGCGAACATGCCTTTCCGCTCGATCAAGGCCTCCGCAACCCGCGTTGCGGGCATCCTCGAAGCATGCCTGGCCAAAGTCCATCGCGCGGCCGGCTATTCGCGCGAAGCGCTTATCATCGACGTGCGGCCGTGATGGGGGCGAGCCGGGTAGCCGATAAGCTCAGGCGCTGAGGGGCGCTCATCAGGAGAGCAGGCGCCACCTGAGGCCCGGAAAGCGCGCGAAATCCCGATCCAGCGTGACCCAGGTGCAATCTTGCTCGATGGCAAGCGCCGCATACCAGGCATCGCTCACGAGATTGCCGCACGCGCCCGTTCGCCGGAGGAGGCGGCAGAAAATCTCCCAATGCCGCGCGCCCGGCGCGATAATGCGGGCATGTGGCTGATTGAGAATGTCCTCGCAGTAACCAATGACGTCGGCCTGCTCACTGGGGGGCTCGAAAATGCGGGGATGGGTAGCGATCCGCACGACCGCAGCCAGCACGAGCGGCGAGAGACCGAAGGGCGCCTCCGCCTCGATGGTTTGCTCGAGCCAGGTGCGGCAGGGTGCGTGCGCGGGCGCATCGGGCCGATAGGCACTCACGAGAACGTTGACGTCCGCGAGGATCACCGGCGCTTGCCCAGTGGGGCGCCCTCATCCATGAGATCGCGCAGCGCAGCGTTGCTCGCAAGCCCCACTCCGGCCCGCACACGTCCAGAGCGGCTCGAGACCCGTGGCAGGCGCCGTTGCCCCGTTGGCCTTTCATGGCCCGCCGGCTCGCCATCCTCCTCCAAGAGGCGCGCAAGCCCGTCGGCGAGGAGATCGGACAAGGTCCGCCCCTCGCGCCGAGCCCGGCGCCTCGCGCGCTCCAGCAGATCGTCGGGCAAATGGATGGGTTCCGTCAGTGTCCTCATGGCTGCAAGATGGGCGCAGGCGCGGAGCCTGTCAATGCCCTGGTATGTTGGCCTGCGGCATGCGGTGCCAAGCCTAGCCAGGAACCGGGGCATTGCGCCATCGCACCATCCCGCTCCATCCCGATAGCATTTCATGATAGTTGATAATGATGAACCCCGCGGGGCGGGATTTGCAATCCCGCCCCGACCGCTCATGCCGAAGCGGGGGTGTGCGGCGAGAGACCGGCCTGAACGTTCCGGTCGGGGTTGGAAATCCCGACCGGCGGAGGGGTGTCAGTGACACTCGGCTGGCGGAGGGGATGGCTTTGCTTGCGCAACGTCCTATAATTGCGCCATGACCACATCGACCACACAATTGCTCATCCAAAACATTCGCGCCCGTGTTCGTGGCAAGGCCGACGATATCCGCGCCGAGGGGGCGACGGCGCTCTTTATCTACGGCTCGCGTGCACGCGGCGACCACCGCGCCGACAGCGACCTCGATGTTTTCGTGGATCATGACGAC
>WGBL01000346.1 GCA_015494375.1 Hyphomicrobiales bacterium
CCGCTAGACGCGCCTCGAGGAGCGGCTCGGGAAGCGGGCCGAAGAGAAGGGCGATGAGGCGGGAGCCGCCAAGTCGTTGGCCCGGCGGCTCGAGGCGCTCGAGAAGCGTCTCGGCACGCTTGCGGCCGCCGAGACCACACTCAAAGACTTGCGCACGAACCAGGCCACCCTTGCCGAGCAGACAAAGGCGCTTTCTGAACAGCTTGCGCGCCTCACCGAGGCGGATCGCAGCGGGCTGGCGGAGGCGCGCGCGACGGCCGCCCGCCTTGCCAAGCTGGAGGAGACGCTCACGAGCCTTGCCGCCGCCGCCGAGAAGGAGGGCGCGGGCGCGCTGCCACAAATCGCTGCTCTGAGCGGCAAGGTCAACGATCTGAGCACGGCGCTTGAGACCAAGCTCCAGGCGCTCGAGAAAAAACTCGACCGCGAGATCGGCGCCCGCGTCGCGGCCGTCGACAGCCGTCTTGAGGCGAGCCGCATCGCCCAGGCCAAAGCTTCGGAAAGTCTCGCCACGGTGCTTGCCGGCAGCAAGCGCCTGGGCCTTGAAATCGAGACCGCGCGCACCGAGTTGAAAGGCCTTGCCAAGCGGCTCGAGGCACTCAAAGCCGCCGCCGCCACGCGCGATGCCAGCCTCGAGGACCTCGAGGGCCGGCTCGGCGCGCTCGAGCGCTCGTTTGCCGCTTTCCGCAAGGGGCTCGAGGCCCGGCTCGCCCAGCTGCCCGACAGCGGCACCCTGTCGGCCTCGCTGACACCCCTCAAGAGCCAGCTCAAAGCCATTGAAACCAGGCTCGCCAGTGTGCTCGCCAGCGAGAAAAGGCGGCGCCAAAGCACCAGCCAGATCATTCTCGCACTCGAGCTCTCGAGCCTCAAACGAGCCATCGAGCGGGGCGAGCCCATTGCCGATCTGCTCACCAGGCTCAAACGCCATGCGCCTGACGATCTCGATCTGAGCCCACTCGAGAAGGAGGCCGCCCGTGGCGTGGCGACCACGGGCGAATTGCAACGCGCCTTCCGTGATGTCGTACGCGCGGTCCTCGATGCCGCCGCCCAGCCCGAGGGCGGCTCGGTGCTCGATCAGATCGTGGCGGGGGCCCGCTCGATCGTCCGGATCCGGCGCACGGGCAACATTGCCGGAGAGACGCCCGAGGCCATTCTGGCGCGCGCCGAGGCACGGCTTGCCGAGGACGATCTCGAGGGCGCCTATTCGGAGATGCGCAAGCTCAAGGGGCGGCCGCGGGCGGCGGCGGCGGCCTGGCTGGCGCGGCTCGAGGCACGCCTTGCGGTCAATCGGGCGCTGGCGCGGATCGATGAAAGGCTCAAGACGGCGGTCGCGGGCGAGCAAGCGCCGGCCGAGTGAGCGCGAGAAGGATTATAGGTGGAGAGCAGCGAAAGAGAACGGCGGCTAAGGTGCAGCGGACTTCGGACGGTTTTCGGCGAGTTTGGGCGAGCCCGGCGAACGACCATCCAGGCGAGGCATCGCCGACGCCAACAGCGCCATGCTTAAGGGAATTGCGTCGCGCTTAAGGGAATTGCGGCATGCGTAAGGGAATAGCGACCTCATGATCCGTCTCGTCTTATTCTTTCTGGCGATCGCGGCGATCGCATTCGGGCTTTCGTGGTTAGCCGACAACCCCGGCCAGATCGTGATCGCCTGGCAGGGCCGCGAGGTTGAGATCAGCGTCTTTCACACGGTCATTGCGCTCTTCGTGCTTGGCGCCCTGCTGATCGCGCTCTGGTCGCTCATCCGCCAGCTGATCGCCAGCCCGCGCATGGTCTCGGGCTTTTTGCGCCGGCGCCAGCAAAAGCGCGGGCTGGACGCCCTCTCGACGGGCATCGTGGCGGTTGGCGCGGGCGATGCGGCGCTTGCCTTGCGCTATGCCGACGAGGCGCGGCGCAAACTGCCCAATGAGCCGCTCACCGATCTCTTGCGCGCCCAGGCGGCACAGCTTACGGGCGATCATGCCACGGCGCGGCGCATCTACCAGTCGATGCTCACCTCGCCCGAGACTGAGCTCCTGGGGCTGCGTGGCCTCTTTCTCGAGGCCATGCGCGAGGATCAACTTGCCGCCGCCCGGCAATGCGCCGAACGCGCGGTCGCGATCAATCCACGGGTCGACTGGGGGGTCAATGCGCTCTTTGATTTGCAGTGCCGCGACCGCCAGTGGACCGAGGCACTCGCGACACTCGAGATCGCCCGCAAGCATGGCCATGTCGACAAGCGCCTAGCGCGCCGCCGCCGGGCGGTCCTGCTCACCGCGCAGGCACTCGAAATCGAAGAGCAAGACATGAGCCGGGCACTGTCTTTGGCGCTTGAGGCGCACAAACTCGCGCCCGAGCTTGTGCCGGCGGCCGAGATCGCCGGTCGCCTCCTGGCGTCGCAGGGCAACACCGCCAGGGCCGCCCGTGTCATCGTCAAGACCTGGAAGCGCGCGCCACACCCGGACCTGGCACGGGTCTACGCCTTTGCTCGGCCGGGTGATTCGCCCAAGGACCGCCTCCAACGGGTGAAGTCTCTGGCCCAGCTCAAGCCCCACAGCATCGAATCGCCCATCGCCGTGGCGGGCGCCGCCATCGAGGCGCGCGATTGGAAGACCGCGCGGCTCGCCCTCCAGCCGCTCCTTGGTGGTGAGCGTCAGACCCAGCGCGTCTGCATTCTCATGGCCCGCCTCGAAGGCGGAGAGCATGGCGACCGCGGGCGTGTGCGGGAATGGCTGGCCCGCGCCGTCCATGCGCCGCGCGATCCGGCCTGGACCGCCGATGGCGTCGTCTCGGACGAATGGGCGCCCGTCTCACCAGTCACGGGCAAGCTCGACGCCTTCGAATGGAAGGTGCCCGTCGAACCCGTTGCCGAAAGCAGCAGGGCGGAGCTGCTCGAGCAGCTCATGCCGGTGGCGATGCTGGGTGACGGCCTCGGGCATGGCCACGACCGTGACGAGCCCCTCGACGTTGTGCCGGCGACCCAGGCGGGTGGCGGCGGCGAAGCGCCGATCACGCCGGCCCCTGTTGAGGGAGACGGACGTGTGGGCGAAGGAACCACAACCGCGGCGGGCGGCTCCGGCGGGCCGACCGCGCGAGGACCCGGACCAAGCGAGCGAGCGACGAAAGTGACGGGCTCAACCGCAATCGTCCCAACCAACGAAGCGCACAGGGAAGCGCGCAAAAACCACGCTGCAAAGAACCCCAGCGCAGACGGAGCCTCGGACGGACCGCGCCACAGCCAAGCGCAGAAGAATGGAGACCGTGATGGCCCCGACGAC
>WGBL01000347.1 GCA_015494375.1 Hyphomicrobiales bacterium
ATCTCGGATCCCATGGGCTATGTGATCTCGGTGATCCTGATCGGCTTCTCGCTCTTTGCGCTCTGGACCTCCACGCTCGCCATGCGCGGCAAGGACTACGCCACCCAGCAGAAGGGCGGCGGCGGGCTCGCCAAGCGCGACTTGAGGCCCTGGGAGAAGGTGGGCGCCTATGGGGTGGTGCTCTTTATCCTTGTTCTCGTGCTTTCGCCCCATGTCGGGCTGCTGCTGCTCTCGTTCGGCACCATCTGGTCGTTCAGCGTTCTGCCCGACGGCTATACGCTTGCGCACTATGCGCAAATGTTTACATCGGCCTCGCAGTACATCATCAACACGCTGCTCTACGCGGGGCTTGCTGCGCTCCTCGATGTCATGATCGGCACGGCCATCGCCTATATCGTCTGGCGCACGTCGCTCCGTGGCCGACAGTGGCTCGACTATGGGGCAACGGCGGCGCTCGCGGTGCCGGGGGTCGTGCTCGGCATCGGCTACTTGCGCACCTTCAACGATATCGATGTGCCGTTTGCCGAGACGACGCTCGCCACCTGGTGGTTCGTGATCGTCATCGCACTCACCATCCGTCGACTGCCCTATGCGCTCCGGGCGTGCGTCGCCGCCATCCAGCAGGTGAGCGTCATGCTCGAAGAGGCGGCCGAGAACCTTGGCGCCACCAAGCGCCGCACCGTCTGGCGGGTCGTGGTCCCGCTCATGAGCGGCGGCATATTGGCGGGCTTCATCACAAGCTTTGCCACCGCCACGGTCGAGCTCTCGGCGACCATCATGCTGGTGGCGCAAGAATCCGATGCGCCGCTCGCCTTCGGCATCTACGAGTTTATGCAGTCGGCGGCGGGGCGCGGGCCGGGCGCGGCGCTTGGCGTCATCGCGGTTGTGATCGTGACGGTTGCGACCTATCTCTCGCACCGCATCATTCGCCGCGCCGAGCGTGAGCGCACCGCCGAGCGGCCCGTGGCCGAGCCCGAGCGGGCGCTCGCCGAAGCCATCTGAAGCGATCCGAGCGGGGCGCCTTTGCGCAGTCGTCGGAGCATTTCGCAGCCGACCTGAGCTTTGGCTTGAAGACAAGAGAAACGTCAGGGAGTGAGCCCCAGAATGGAAGCGGTGGCGGTCGAAATCGAAAACCTCTCGCTCTCTTTCGGCGAGACCGAGGTCCTCAAGGGGGTCAACCTGGCCATTGCGCCGGGGGAGTTTTTCGCTTTCCTCGGGCCCTCGGGCTCGGGCAAGTCCACGCTCTTGCGCGCCATCGCCGGCTTCGGGCCCAAGCCCCGGGGGCGCATTCTGATTGGCGGCGAGGATGTCGCAGGCCTCCCCCCCTGGCAGCGCGATGTCGGCATGGTGTTCCAGTCCTATGCCCTCTGGCCGCATATGACGGTCGCGCAAAACGTCGCCTTCGGGCTCGAGGAGCGCCGTCTGCCGCGGGCCGAGATCAGGGCCCGTGTCGAGGAGGCGTTGGCGCTCGTCGGGCTCGAGGCCTATGGCGGGCGCAGACCCTCGCAGCTCTCGGGCGGCCAGCAGCAGCGGGTGGCGCTCGCCCGCACCATTGTCGTGCGGCCGCGTGTGTTGCTCCTCGATGAGCCGCTCTCGAACCTCGATGCCAACCTGCGCATCCAGATGCGGCGCGAGCTCCTCGCCCTGCAGCGAAAGCTCAAGCTCACGACGATTTTCGTCACCCACGACCAGGAGGAGGCCAACACCACGTCTGATCGCATGGCGGTGCTCAACGATGGCGTCATCCAGCAGGTGGGCCCGCCGATGGAGCTTTACGACCGCCCCGCAAACGCCTTTGTCGCGGGCTTTCTGGGGACGGCCAACATTCTCGAGGGCAGCCTCGAGCCCGGCCCAGAGGGGGTCGTGTTCGTCTCAGAAAAGGGTTTGCGGATACCGCTTGCCAATGCCGGCGCGGAGCGGGCGGCGAGCCGGGCGCGCATTGTGTTCCGCCCCCAGAACGTTGCGATTGCGCCCGCCGCAGGGCCTGACGGGCAGGCTCCCGGCACCCAAGAAGGCATCCACGAACGCCCCCACGAAGGCGCACGCGAAGGCGCGGTTGAGGGCACGCTCGAAGGTGTGGTGCGCGAACGCGAGTTTCTCGGCCATATCGTGCGCTATACGGTCGAGGCGCTCGGGCACACACTGCTGATTGATCAAACCCATCGCCAGGGCGACAGCCACTTCGAGGCCGGCGCACGCGTCCGCTTCAGGATCGATCCCGCGCGCGTCACGGTGTTGCATTGAAACAGCGCGTGCCGGGCAGCTGGCCTGCTGCCCGCCGCTTTGCTTGACCGCAACCCCCAATTGTGCATCATTGTCACATGCGGCGACTCGCCGCAGAAGTGTGCGTCGCCCTGAGAACATGCCCTGAGAACATGCAAGGTGCCGCACAAGCAGTGGGGCTCGGCTCAAAGCGACATTCACAAGTCAAGGCCGAATCCCGTCCGCGCTGGGGGCATTTGGGGGAGATCATGAAAGCCATTCCATTGACGGCCCTAACCGTTGCTTTGGCGGCGAGCGCCGGTGCCGGCGTCGCCTATTGGACGCTCGCGCCGACGAGCAGGGTCGCGGCCACAGAGACCGCAATGGTGGTTGAGCCGGCAGCAGAGAAGAGCCGCTCGGTGCCGGTGCCCTGCCCGATCTGGGTTTTCAATCAAATCGCCAATCTGGCTGCGCCAGACGCCGAGTGATCCCCGCGGCCAGGCGGCGCCGCGGACGAGGCTGCTTTCCGAAGGCGCCGGGCCAATGGCGCGGGTGGAATGGGCACCGCCCGGCACTACCGTTAAGTACGGGGCGCGCAACCAGAGCGTCGTCATTTC
>WGBL01000348.1 GCA_015494375.1 Hyphomicrobiales bacterium
GCGCGGCGGCAACCGCCGCGCCGAGCCGCTCTTCGAAGAAGGCCTCGAGCGCCGCGAGCTTGTCCTGGGCGACGGTGAGGCCCGCGGCCATGGCGTGTCCGCCGCCCTTGACGAGGAGGCCCGATGCCATCGCCGCGCGCACGGCCGCTCCGATATCGACACCGCTGATCGAGCGCAGCGAGCCGGTGCCGAGCCCCTCTTCATCCCAGGACAAGACAAGTGAGGGGCGGCGAAAGCGCTCGGTGAGGCGGCTGGCGACGAGCCCGATCAGCCCCTTGTGCCAGTCGGCCGAGCCCACAATCAGCATGGCTCGCTCGGGCTCTTGCTCGAGGCGTGCCTCCACCTGGGCAGTGGCTTCCTCGACGATCGCCTGCTCCATGGCCTTGCGCTCGTTGTTGAGCCGATCGAGGAGCGCTGCAATTCTTTCCGCCTCGCTCTCGTCATCGGTGGCCAGCAGCCGCGCCCCGAGTCCGGCGTCGCCGATGCGCCCGCCGGCATTGATCCGCGGCCCCAGGAGATAGCCGAGGTGATAGCGTGTCGGTGCGCTCGTGAGCCTGGCCGCGTCCGCGAGCGCCCTGAGGCCCACATTCTCGCGCCGCGCCATGACCCGCAGCCCCTGGGCGACAAGCGCCCGATTGAGCCCCTTGAGCGGCACCACGTCGCAGACGGTGGCGAGCGCCACCAGGTCGAGCCAGGCCAGCAGCGCGGGCTCCGGTCGGCCGTCGCCGAACCAGCCGCGTGCGCGCAATGCGCGGGTGGTGGCCACGAGCAGGAGAAAAACCACACCCGCGGCCGCAAGCATGCCCTGCCCGCTCAGGTCGTCCTGGCGGTTGGGGTTGACGATGGCACAGGCCTCGGGCAGGTGCTCGTCCGCCTGATGGTGATCGACGACCACCACATCGATGCCGCGCGCGCGGGCAAGCGCCAGCGCCTCATAGCTCGAGGTGCCGCAATCGACGGTAACGATGAGGCGCGCGCCCTCATCGATCAGGAGCGCCATGGCCTCGGGGTTGGCGCCATAGCCTTCACTGAGGCGGTCGGGAATATAGATGCGGACGTCGTGTCCGAGGGCGCGGAAAAAGCGCTGCATGAGCGCCGAGGAGACGGCGCCGTCGACGTCATAGTCGCCGAGCACGGCCACGGGCTCGCGGGCGATGATGGCTTCGGCGAGGCGTGCGGCCGCCTTGTCCATGTCGCGCAGCGTGGACGGGTCGGGCATGAGCGTCTTGAGGCGCGGGTCGAGGGCCTCGGCGGTGGTCTCGGGCGTCACACCGCGGGCGGCGAGGATGCGGCCGAGCACCTCCGGCAGATCGTGCTGCTCGGCGATGGCGGCGGCGAGGTTGGCGCGCCCGGGCGTGAGGCGCTCATACCAGGCGAGCCCGCGCGCCGAGCGCTCGACACCAAGGAATGGTGCACGCATGGAGGCGGCATGCGCACGCCCCTCCCTCGGGCGTGACGGCGCGCCGTCCAACCCGACGGTTGCGGGGTCTTGCTCGAGACGTGCTCCGGGTGTGGCCAAATCGGATCGCTCTTGCTCGGTGCCGGTGAGCCCCGCGCCCGTTGCGGGCTGCTCCCGGCGGCTTCATCGAGACGGGCGGGCGTATGGCAAGCCTCGAGGCCAACGCCAGTCCGCACTCTTGCGATCCTTAGCCCTTAGCCGATTCGCCCCCTTTCGGGGCATGGGCCTCTCAAACATCCCCAGCATCTCAGACATCCCCAGCATCCCCAGCCGGGCTGCCCGCGGGCCCGCCAAGCGGCTGTGCGCCATGGTGCTCGGTGCGAATCCAGCGCACACTGCCCGCCGCCTGGCGCATGACAACGCTTTCTGTGCTCACGATGCGGTCATTGAATCGCACGCCGCCCAGAAACGAGCTGTGGGTGACGCCCGTGGCGGCGAAAATGACATCGCCCGCCACCATCTCCTCGGCGCTGTATTTGCGGGCCACGTCGTCGATGCCGAGCTCGGCGATGCGCCGGCGGTCGTCGTCGTTCTTGGGCCACAGCCGGCACTGCATCTGCCCGCCGATGCACCTGAGAGCGGCCGCCGCCAGCACGCCTTCGGGAGCGCCGCCGATGCCCATATAGACATCAATTCCGGTCTCATCCGGATTGCCTGTCTGGATGACGCCCGCAATGTCACCGTCGCCGATGAGGCGGATGGCGGCGCCCGCCTCGCGAACGGCGGCAATGAGCCCGGCATGGCGGGGCCGATCGAGGATGCAGACCGTAAGGTCGGAAACGCGCGCCCCCTTTTCGCGGGCGATGGCGGCGAGGTTCTCGGCGGGTGCAGCGTCGAGATCGACGAGTGCGGGGCTGTAGCCCGGGCCGATGGCGATTTTCTCCATATAAACTTGGGGCACCTTGAGCAGCGTGTCAGGCTCGGCCACCGCAAGAACCGCCAGCGCTCCCGAAAGGGCCTTGGCACAAATGGTCGTCCCCTCGAGTGGATCGACCGCAATGTCAAGCAAGGGCCCCGTCCCGTTTCCCACCTCCTCGCCGATGTAAAGCTCGTGCGCCTCGCCCTCCTCGCCTTCGCCGATGACGATGCGCCCCCGCACGGCAAGCGACTGGAGCTCGCGCCGCATGGCGCCCACGGCCGCCTGGTCGGCGCTCTGCTCGTCACCGCGACCGCGAAAGCGCGCAGCGGCAATGGCCGCCCGCTCGGCGACATGGACCACCTCGAGCGCAAGCGCGCGATCGAGAGCACCAGCGCGATCGCTCATTTCATCTTGCCTCCCCTCTCGGCTCCGGCAGGCCCGGCCGCTTGCGCTCTGCCGGCCGCTCTCCTGTCGTCTAACGTGCGCCAGCTTGCACTCTGCCCCCCTCTCCCTTGGTGTGTCGAGTATAGGGCTGCATCGCGCCTCACCGGTCCGCTCAACTCAGAACTCAGAATATCTCCTCAGAGCATCTCGATGCGGATCATGCTCGGTTTGTCGTCGATCTGGCCATCGGCCTCGATGGCGGCGAGTGCGCGCCGGATCGCCTGCTCGGTGGTCTTGTGGGTGATGAGGATGACCGGAGTGGGGCGGCCTTCGGCCTCATCGGTGCCCGCTGTCGATTCGCCCATTGCGGGGCTCATCACGGGCGCCGCCACCGGGCGCTGAACGATACTTGCGAGCGAGACGCCCTCATCGGCCATCGAGCGGGCGATGGCGGCAAAGGCGCCTGGGCGGTCATAGACCGAGAGCCGCAAATAATAGCCGCCCTCGTGGGCGCGCATGCGGGCCCGCTCATAGGGCTTGAGGCGCTCGGCCGGTGTCACGAAGGCGGGGGTGTCATCGCCGCGCATCACATCGATTACATCGCTCACCACCGAGGAGGCCGTGGGCCCCGCGCCGGCGCCCGGGCCGACGAGCATCATCTCGCCCACATAGTCGCCCTCGACCGCCACGCAATTGGTGACCCCTCCGACCCCGGCAATGGCCGAGCTGCGCGGCACCATGGCCGGGTGCACGCGCTGCTCGATGCCACTGTCGGTCTTAAGCGCAACGCCGAGCAGCTTGATGCGATAGCCGAGCTCCTCGGCCGCCTCAATGTCGGCGGGCGTGATATGCTCGATGCCCTCGATATAGACATCGTCGAATGCGACCTCAGTACCGAAGGCGATGCTGGTGAGGAGCGCCAGCTTGTGCGCGGCATCATGGCCGCCGATGTCGAAACTGGGGTCGGCCTCTGCATAGCCGAGCGCCTGGGCCTCGGCGAGGGCCTCGGCAAAATCGCGGCCGGCGCTCCGCATGAGCGTCAAGATATAGTTGCAGGTGCCGTTGAGGATGCCATAGACGCGGCGGATCTCATTGCCGAGCAGGCT
>WGBL01000349.1 GCA_015494375.1 Hyphomicrobiales bacterium
GGGGTGTCGCCCGGCCGCCACCCTCTCGTGTCCGGAGTGGGCATAGGATCCGGCGCCGACGAATGCGAGCCGTGCAGAATCGATTTGCGCAGATCACCTCGCACGCAAGCGAGCGCACGGCTGTTCAATTTCAGCAAAATATGCTCTAGGCATTTGCGGCACGCTCACCGAAGCCAACGACGACCAGCGGCGCGCGCCGCCACTCGGAAAAAGGGGAACACAGCAAATGCGGGTCTATTACGATCGGGATGCCGACCTCAATCTCATCAAGTCGAAGAACGTGGCCATTGTGGGCTATGGCAGCCAGGGCCATGCCCATGCGCTCAACCTGCGCGACTCGGGCTGCAAGAATGTGGTGATCGCACTGCGTGAGGGCTCGGGCTCGGCCCAGAAGGCGCGCGATGAGAATTTCGAGGTGAAGTCGGTTGCAGACGCCGCTGCCTGGGCCGACGTCATCATGATGTGCACACCCGATGAGCTGCAGGCCGACATCTACTACGGGGCCATCCACGCTCATCTCAAGGAAGGCGCTGCGATCGCCTTTGCCCACGGCCTTAATATCCATTTCAACCTCATCGAGCCGAAGCCGAGCACCGACGTCATCATGGTGGCGCCCAAGGGGCCCGGCCATACGGTGCGCGGCGAATACCTCAAGGGGGGTGGTGTGCCGTGCCTTATTGCGGTTGCCCAGGATCCATCGGGCAATGCCCACGACCTTGCGCTCTCATATGCGTGCGCCATTGGTGGGGGGCGCTCGGGCGTCATCGAGACGACATTTCGCGAGGAGTGCGAAACCGATCTCTTTGGCGAGCAGGTGGTGCTTTGCGGCGGGCTGGTCGAGCTCATTCGAGCAGGCTTCGAGACCCTCGTCGAGGCCGGATATGCGCCCGAGATGGCCTATTTCGAGTGCCTTCACGAGGTCAAACTCATCGTTGATCTCATCTATGAGGGCGGCATCGCCAACATGAACTACTCGGTCTCCAATACGGCCGAGTTCGGAGAATACGTCTCAGGACCGCGGATCATCAACGAGGCGGTGCGGGCCGAGATGCGGCGCGTGCTGGCCGACATCCAGAGCGGCGCGTTTACCTCTGAGTGGATGCGCGAATGCAAGGCCGGCCAGCCCAAGTTCAAAGCCATCCGCCGCATGAACGACGCCCACCCCATCGAGGAGGTGGGGCGCAAGCTGCGCGCCATGATGCCGTGGATCGAGGCCGGCGCACTCGTCGACAAGTCGAAAAACTGAGCGCTTGGGTGCCCTTGCGGTGGTCGGCCTCTTCGCGAGGGCAAAACGAGAGGGGAGAGCTTGCCGAGGAGGAGGAAAGGCGAAGACCAGAGGGACAAAGTGCAGAGGGCTGCGGAGAAAAGCGCTCGGGTGAAGGCTGTTGCAGTCAAGGCGCAGCAGAAAACACGGCGCAGCAGAAAAGCCACAGCCAACGTTTATCTCCGGGGGGTGCCGGGCTGTTAATCTTTCGTTAATTGCAATCGGTCCCAAATCTTGGGCGGCAATGTGATTGTCTGTTTCTCGTCACAATCGCGAAGCCGACCATCGAGCCCTCGGGCAGACCGGTGCAAGGCGGGAGACGACAAAATGGCAAAAATCCTCCAATTCCGAACCGATGGCCTGGCGCCACGGGAGCAGCGGCCGATTTCTGAGGGCGAGCGCTGCGGCGAGGTCGTGATCTTTCCTGGTGTTCGTATTGAGCGACATGGCGACGCGCATAGACGAGCGGCCGCAAGAGAAAATGGGGACGTCTCGGCCCGCGCGGTCATCTCGGATCTGAAGCGGCAAGAGCCCACCGCAAGGCCCTCCCACAAGGTTGCTCGACAGCGAAAAGGCGAGTGATTTCGGCGCGCCGTTTGCGGTGCCGCCTGTGGCGGGGGTTTCTCTTGTGGCGGGGGTTTCTCCTGTGGCGGGGGTTTCTACTGGCCCTTCGGCGGCACAGGTCGGGCGCACTCTGGTTGGGGGCAGCCCGCATAAGGGCAATTCCCGCATAAGGGCAATTCAAGTTGTGCGTTGATCCTGTCATTGCAACTGCGCCGCAGATTGCGCAGGCGCTTGCGCGGGGCGACAGCTTGCCTGCTCGAGTGCAGCTTGGGTGGCGGGTGAATAGGCTTGGCTGCGCAGGGGCGCTCTGAGCAACAAAAGCCCTTTTCTCTCCGGCACCGCCACCGTCAGAGCACCCGAGCCCTTGAGAAA
>WGBL01000350.1 GCA_015494375.1 Hyphomicrobiales bacterium
CATGTGAGCAGGCACTTGTGAGCAGGCCCTGATGACACAAGCGGGCACTGGCGACAATCGTGACCAGGCGTCCCGGCCGTGTCAAAGGGCTGCAAGTGAGACGCGCACCCCTCCTTTGCGTGATTCTCCTTGGTGTGTTGCTCGTGATGGCATGGGGCTCATTGGCGGGGGGGCTCGCTGGCGCGGAGCTCGTTGGCGGAGGGCTCGCGACCGCAGGCCGGGGTTGGGCCCGCTGCCATGGGTGCGCATTGCCGAAGGTGCCGCTGTCGTTGTCTGCTCAGGGCAGCATGTAGAGCCACGACACCGTTGTTCGCTTGTTCGCTCAGGGCAGCGTCTAGACCCGCGACACTGTTGTTCACTCAGGGTAGCATATAGCCGCGAATGGTATAGTAGAGGAACGCCGCCATGACGCCCGTCGCCGGCACCGTGATCACCCAGGCGGCGGCGATGCGATAGACCATCGAGCGCCGCACGAGCTCTTGCTTGTAGGCCTTGCGCAGGCTCTTGCGCTCCTTTTTCTTGAGGCCGCGGCGCTTGGACTTCTTCTTGAGTGCCTTGAGGATTTTGCCCTTCTCGGCAAGGCTTGCCGCCTCGAACTCGGCGAGAAGCGCAGCAACCTCGGCCGGGTCCTTGTCGGCGTGGTGGTGCTTGATCTCCTCAATCATGGCGCCGTAGTTGACTGCCAGATACTCGCGCAAGAACCCCACCCCGAAGACGGCACCCACGGCGACATGGGTGGTGCTCACGGGCAGGCCGAGGTGGCTTGCCAGAATGACGGTGATCGCCGCCGCAAGGGCAATGCAGAACGCCCGGATGCGGTCGAGCTCGGTGATCTCGGAGCCCACGGTGCGGATGAGTTTCGGTCCGTAGAGCATGAGCCCGACCGAAAGCCCGAGTGCGCCGATCAGCATCACCCAGAAGGGGATCGCGGCTTTGCTCGCGATGTGGCCCGTGGTCAGGGCATCGTTGATGGCGGCAAGCGGGCCCACGGCATTGGCGACATCGTTGGCGCCATGGGCGAAGCTCAACATGGCGGCGGCGATGATGAGCGGGATCGTGAAAAGCCGATCGATGCTCTGGCGCTCGTTGGCGAGGTGTTGTGCGGCGCGCGCAATGGTGGGCTTTAGGAGCAGATAAACCAAAGCAGCAACGGCAAGCCCCAAAGCCACTGCCAGCGAGAATTCCACTCTGATGACCTTCTTGACCCCCTTGATGAGCAGATAGGTGGTCAGGGCCCAGGCAAGCAGCGCAATCATCAACGGCACAATGCGTTTGCCGGCCGTGATCATGTCGGCCTGAAAGAGGACCGAGCGCTTGACAAGGTAGAGAAAGAAGGCGGCAATCGCCCCGCCCATGAGGGGCGAGACCACCCAGCTCGCGGCAATCTTGCCCATGGTCGCCCAGTTGGCCACCTCAAGGCCGCCCGCCGCAATGCCTGCGCCCAGCACACCGCCCACGATCGAATGGGTGGTCGAGACGGGGGCCCCGAGAGCGGTGGCGAGATTGAGCCAGAGCGCGCCCGCAAGGAGCGCCGCGAGCATAAGCCAAACGAAGACTTGTGGATCGTTGATGAGTGCGGGATCGATGATGCCCTTCTTGACCGTGCCCACAACGTCGCCACCGGCGATGAGCGCACCGGCCGCCTCGAAGAGGGCCGCGATCGCCACCGCGCCCGTCATGCTGAGGGCCCGCGCCCCCACCGTGGGGCCGACGTTGTTGGCGACATCGTTGGCACCGATGTTCATGGCCATGTAGGCGCCGACGACGGCGGCGAAGACGAGGAGGCCGGCATTGGCGGCGGCCGCGTCCGTGCCAAGCAGGCCGCGCGTGAGCACCAGAACCGCCAGAAGAAAGATTACTGCTGCGGCGAGACGGCCCCAATCATCGATGCGCTCGATCGACTTCAGGCGCTGCGGAACTTCGGTTCGAATCGACACGGCATCCCCCTCTCGGCGATTTGCGCCCCGTGCGCACGTCCCTATAGGGGCTAAGGGGCCGCCCCGCCAGAGTGCAAATCGCCGCCTGTGGAGGGCTTGTCGTGGCCGAGCAGAGGCGCCAGCGGTGTGTGCCGGCGGCTCTCACTTGTTGGAGCCCCAGCCGTCTTACGCGCCGGGGCCGCTCTGCACTGGGCTCTGCGGGGGCTTGACAATTGCGCCGAGACAAGAGAGCCAAGGTGGCGCGCGGCTCTGAAACGGGGCCGCTGATGAGGAGGGGGCGGCGCTCGCGGCTCTGACAGTCGCGGCCCGGGTTCGCCGGCTCGGGATGGCGTGACCGTGTAGCTGGACCGTATAGCTGAGATGTGAGATGGCAAAGCTCAAGATCGACGGCGAGGTCTACGAGTTCGAGGACGGGATCACACTTATTCAGGCGTGTGAGCTTGCAGGAATCGAGATCCCGCGCTTTTGCTATCACGAGCGCCTCTCGATTGCCGGCAACTGCCGCATGTGCCTCGTCGAGGTGGTGGGCCTGCCCAAGCCCATGGCGTCGTGCGCCTTGAGCGTCAATGACCTCCGCCCGCCGCCCGAGGCCGAGCTGCCCGAGGTCCGCACCAACACCGAGCTCGTCAAGAAGGCGCGCGAGGGGGTGATGGAGTTCTTGCTCATCAACCACCCGCTCGATTGCCCCATCTGCGACCAGGGCGGCGAGTGCGACCTACAGGACCAGGCCATGGCCTATGGCTTTGAGGGCTCGCGCTTTCACGAGAACAAACGTGCGGTCGAGGACAAGCACATCGGCCCCCTCATCAAAACCATCATGACGCGCTGCATTCATTGCACGCGCTGTGTGCGCTTCATGACCGAGGTGGCGGGCGTGCCGGAGCTCGGCGCCATCGGCCGTGGCGAGGACATGGAAATCACCACCTATCTCGAGGCGGCGCTGAGCTCGGAGCTCCAGGGCAATGTCATCGACCTCTGCCCGGTGGGGGCACTCACCTCGAAGCCCTATGCCTACAAGGCACGGCCCTGGGAGCTCACCAAGACCGAGTCCATCGATGTCATGGATGCGCTCGGGTCCAATATCCGGGTCGACAGCCGCGGGCCCGAGGTGATGCGCATTCTGCCGCGCAACCACGACGCCGTGAACGAGGAGTGGATTTCGGACAAGACCCGCTTTGTCTGGGACGGCCTCATGCGCCGGCGCCTCGACCAGCCCTATGTGCGGCGCGCCGGCGAACTCGTGCCCGCCAGCTGGCAAGAGGCGCTCGCGACGGTGGCGGAGCGGCTTGAAGCGAGCGATGGCGCGCGCATCGGCGCGATCGCAGGCGATCTGGCGGGCGCCGAGGAGATGTTTGCGCTCAAGGAGCTGATGACGGCCCTCGGCTCGGCCAACCTGGACTGCCGCCAGGACGGGGCGCGCCTTGATCCGCGCTTTGGCCGCGAGAGCTATCTGTTCAACGCCACCATTGCCGGCATCGAGGAGGCGGACGCCATCCTCATCGTCGGCGCCAACCCGCGCCTCGAGGCGCCGGTGCTCAACGCCCGCATTCGCAAGCGCCACTGCCGCGGGGGGCTCAGGGTCGGGCTCATCGGCGAGCAGGTGGACCTCACCTACCTTTACGAATACTTGGGCGCGGGCCCGGAGACGCTCAGAAGCGCCGCAGACGGCGTGGCCTTTGTCAACGCCATGCGCCATGCCCGCATCGAGCGCCCGCTCCTCATCCTTGGCCAGGGCGCACTGGCGCGCCCCGATGGCGCGGCCGTACTCGCACTTGCGGCGCGGCTCGCGGTCGAGCACGGGTTCATTCGTGACGATCTCGGCTGGAACGGCTTTTCGGTGCTCCATACGGCGGCCGGCCGGGTCGCGGGCCTCGACCTCGGGTTCGTGCCGGGCGAGGGGGGGCGCGACGTGGCCGGCATGGCGGAAGCGGCACGCGAAGGCGCGCTCGATCTCGTCTACCTGCTCGGGGCCGATGAGTGCGACCTTGCGCCCTTTGCCGAAAGCGACTGCTTTGTCGTCTACCAGGGCAGCCATGGCGACCGCGGCGCCGAAGCGGCCGATGTCATCCTGCCCGGGGCCGCCTACACGGAAAAGAGCGCGACCTATGTGAATACGGAGGGGCGCGCCCAGCTGACCGAGCGCGCCGTCTTCCCGCCGGGCGAGGCGCGCGAGGACTGGGCGATCATCCGCGCGCTCTCGGGCGAGCTCGGCCAGCCGCTGCCCTTCGACACATTGCAGGGCTTGCGCGCCTTGATGTACAAGGCCGCGCCGGCGCTTGGCGCGATCGATGTTGTCGAGCCCGCGGGGAGTGCCGGCATCAAAGCGCTCGCCGCAGAAAGCGCCGCACAGATGGAGGCACTCGCGGGGCGGGCGGCGCCATTCCGCAGCACGGTGGACGATTTCTATCTCACCAACCCCATTGCCCGCGCCTCGCGGGTGATGGCCGAGTTGAGCGCCCTGCGCACGGGCGGCGGGCAAACCTTGTCGACGGGGACCGATGGCTGAGCTCTGGAGCAACTACGGCCTGCCCTTGGCGCTCCTGGTGGCGCAGAGCCTTGCGCTCATCGTCTCGCTTTTGCTGATTTTGGCCTATCTGCTCTATGCCGATCGCAAGATCTGGGCGGCGGTTCAGTTGCGGCGCGGGCCCAATGTCGTCGGCCCCTGGGGGCTCTTGCAGTCGTTTGCCGACTTTCTCAAGTTCGTCTTCAAGGAGCCGGTCATCCCTTCAGGCGCCGATAAGGCGGTTTTTCTGCTCGCGCCCTTCGTCTCGACGGTGCTGGCGCTTTCCGCCTGGGCGGTGATCCCGGTCGATGCGGGCTGGGTGATCGCCAATATCAATGTCGGCATCCTCTATGTGCTCGCCATCTCCTCGCTCGAGGTCTATGGCGTGATCATGGGCGGCTGGGCGTCGAACTCGAAGTATCCGTTTCTCGGCGCGCTTCGCTCGGCGGCGCAGATGGTCTCCTATGAGGTCTCCATCGGCTTTATCATCGTCACGGTGCTGCTCGTCGTCGGCTCGCTCAACCTCACCGACATCGTCATGGCGCAAAAAGGCGAGAATGGCCTCTTCGACTGGTTCTGGCTGCCGCTTTTTCCGGCTTTCGTCCTCTTTTTCATCTCGGCCCTGGCCGAGACCAATCGGCCGCCCTTCGATCTGCCCGAGGCCGAATCCGAGCTCGTGGCGGGCTTCATGGTGGAGTATTCCTCAACGCCCTATCTCCTGTTCATGCTGGGTGAGTATGTCGCCATCACCGTGATGTGTGCGCTCACCACGGTGCTTTTTCTCGGCGGCTGGCTGCCCCCCTTCGATGTTGCGCCCTTCAACTGGCTGCCGGGCGTCTTCTGGTTCACGTTCAAGCTCACAATGGTGTTCTTCATGTTCGCCATGGTGAAGGCGTTCGTTCCGCGCTATCGTTATGACCAACTCATGCGCCTTGGCTGGAAGGTGTTTCTGCCCATCTCGCTCGTCATGGTGGTTGGCGTGGCGGCGGTGCTCAAGTTGACGGGCAGCGCACCGTAACGCGAGCGAGGGGGCGAAGGGGCGAGGGCCCAGGGAGCGTTTGGCGACGCGGGGAGCCGAGCAGGCGAGGAGCACAAGGAACGATTGGCGGCGCGGTGAGCCGAGGGG
>WGBL01000351.1 GCA_015494375.1 Hyphomicrobiales bacterium
GCAAAGGGGCGACCGCGCAGGGGAACGAGGGAGGGCGCTGCGCTGGATGGGTGGCCGAGTGGTTGAAGGCACCGGTCTTGAAAACCGGCAGGCGGGCAACCGTCTCGTGGGTTCGAATCCCACCCCATCCGCCAAGGTCCGCGGCCCCAAACCGCAGGCGGCCCAGGCAGGCTGCAGCACCGGCGCCGTTCTGTCCATGCGGGCGCCACGCCATGCCTTCGTTGCCGGCGCCATTCTGTCGACGCCTGCATCGTTTCTCCATGGCCGCGCCATTCCGTCCACGCCTGCACCGTTCCCTACATGGGGGCGCTATTTCGTCCATGCCTGCGCTACGGCGTCCATGCCGAAGCCGTCGCGACCGTACCGCGCGGCCGCTTCGTCGATAGCGGCGCCATCGTGTCCATCGCTGAGGCATTGTGCGCACATGGGAGCATTGGCGGAGCATTGGCAGCAGCTCCTCCTCAACACAGCGACAGCCTCACACCGGGCTGAGCCTCGGGCCCGGCCGTTGATCGCGAGGCGCCGCGAGCGTCAACACTTCAGATCAGCGGGTCGTGTCTTACTTTGGAGTATCCTTTACGCGTCGGCGGCTTTTCGTGCTGTCTCCCCCCGTTTTTGCACCACGTCATCACCCCCCACGGGCTTGAGCCGGGGAGCAGACCGGGTGATCCAGGGCAAAAGCCTCTGCGCATGGGCCCTGGATTGCCGCGTGACGCGGCAATGACGCAAATGGGATCGCGCGCACAAAAACTCTAACTGAGACACGACCGACCAAGAGGAGCATGCAGTTGGCAACAGCGCCCCTTCCGGCCCACAAGCCGGCCGCCGGCCTTACCCAGCCGCGCCTCGAGCTTGGTGCTTTTAGCGCTCTCGCTCCTTTCTGCGCTTCTTGCCGCGATCGGATACCGAATCCCGCGTGCCGGGCCATGGCCGGGCCCGACTGCTGAGCTTTGCAACCTTGCGTCCCCTTGCATTGCCCTTGCCTTGCCGCGCAATTGCTGCAACCTTTCCCCAAGCCCTTCGGCCCCGTTCACCCCTCGCGCATCCCTAGGAGGAGCGCATGAGCACGCCCTGCATCATTACCGTCGCCATCACCGGCTCCGTGCCCCGCAAAGAGGACAACCCCGCCGTCCCCATCTCGCTCGATGAGCAAATCGAGGCGACGATCGCCTCTTTCGAGGCGGGCGCCGCCGTCGTCCATGTCCATGTGCGGAACGAGGACCAGACACCGAGCTCGGACCCCGACAAGTTCCTCGCCTTCAAGCAAGCCATCAATCGCCACTGCCCGGGGATGATCGTGCAGTTCTCAACAGGCGGCCGCTCGGGCCATGGCTCCGAGCGGGGCGGCATGCTCAAGCATCGGCCCGACATGGCTTCGCTGGCCACGGGCTCGTGCAACTTCCCTTCACGCGTCTATGAGAATCCGCCCGAGCTCATCCGCGAGCTCGCCGGGAAGATGCGAACCCATGGCATCAAGCCCGAAATCGAAGTTTTCGATCTCGCAATGCTCTACAACGCCATCGACCTCGCCGACGAGGGGCTCATTGCGCGCCCCCTCCATGTCCAGTTCGTGCTGAGTGTCAAGAATGCGCTGCCGGCGCGTCGCGAGATCCTCGAGTTCGAGGTTGCCGAGCTCCGCCGCCTCGAGCCAGACGCCACCTGGAATGCCGCGGGCATCGGCCGTCATCAGCTCGAGGTCAACCGCTGGACACTCGAGATGGGCGGGCATTGCCGAACCGGGCTCGAGGACAACATACGCATGGACAAACACACCCTGGCACCATCAAATGCGGCACTCGTGGCCCGGCTTGCGGACCTTTGCGAGGAATATGGCCGGCACCCTGCGAGTGTCGCCGAAGCGCGCAAGATCCTCTCTCTGCCTACCTCTCCTCTCATCTCGACCTGAGGGCCACGCCTCGGCATTCGGCGTGCGGTAGGCCGGCGCTGGCGATGATCTGAGTCCCGGTCGTGTTGCTGCCGCACCTCGTGACGCTGGGCGCCGCCCCTGGGCTCTGTAATTGGGAATGAAACCGAGAGCGTTCTTGTGCTAACAGTTGGGATGATTTGCACGCGGGGCGAACCATAGGCCGTGCGACCTGCCGGCGGGCGAGTTGGATATGGGGCGAGCGATACGAGGGCCGACCTCGGCCGAACGCCCATACCCCGTTGTGAATGGGAGGCAAGCAGATGGCTGAAGGCGCGAGCGAGGGGCGCACCTTCCTCGGGTATCGGCGCGAGAACGGCCGCGTCGGGGTGCGTAATCATGTTGTCATCCTGCCGGTCGACGACATCTCCAATGCCGCGGCCGAGCATGTCGCACAAAACATCACAGGGACCCTCGCCCTGCCCCATGCCTATGGCCGTTTGCAATTCGGCGCCGATCTCGAGCTCTTCTTCCGCACCATGATCGGCACTGGCAGCAATCCCAACGTCGCCGCGGCAGTCGTCATCGGCATCGAGCCCGGCTGGACCCAGCGCATTGTCGACGGCATCGAGGAGACGGGCAAACCGGTGGCGGGCTTTGCCATCGAGCAGAACGGCGATATCGCAACCATCGCTGCGGCCTCTCGCAAGGCCAAGGAGTTCGTCCACTGGGCGAGCGAACTGGTGCGTGAGCCGTGCCCCATCTCCGAGCTCTGGGTCTCGACCAAATGCGGCGAATCCGACACCACGACAGGGCTCGGCTCGTGCCCCACCGTCGGCAATATGTATGACAAGCTGATCCCCGAAGGCATCTATGGCGTCTTCGGCGAGACGAGCGAGATCACGGGCGCCGAGCACATCTGCGCCCGTCGCGCTGCTACCCCCGAGGTGGGCGAGAAATTCATGGCGACCTTCGAGGCCTACCAGCGCGAGGTGATCGAGGCCCACAAGACCGATGATCTTTCCGAATCCCAACCCACGAAAGGCAACATTGAAGGCGGCCTCACAACAATCGAGGAGAAGGCGCTCGGCAACCTCGAGAAGATCGGCCGCACAAGCCGCTATATCGACGTGCTTGCGCCCGCCGAGCCGCCCGCGAAAGGACCGGGGCTTTACTTCATGGACACCTCATCGGCGGCGGCCGAGTGCGTGACCCTCATGGCTGCGGCGGGCTTTGTGGTGCACACTTTCCCCACAGGCCAGGGCAATGTCGTCGGCAATCCCATTCTGCCGGTGATCAAGATCTCCGCCAATCCGCGCACGGTGCGCACCATGTCGGAGCACATCGACCTCGACGTCTCAGGGATTCTCAGGCGCGAGATGACACTCGATCAGGCGGGCGATGCGCTCATTGACATGATCGTGCGCACCGCCAGCGGACGGCTGACGGCCGCTGAGGTGCTCGGCCATCGCGAGTTCGTCCTCACCAAGCTCTATCGCAGCGCCTGAGCAAACGAGAGCGCCCCGTGGCCGACGTCGTCATCTCGGAATTCATGGACGAGGAGATCCTGGCCGACCTCGCACGCGCCTATACGGTCCACTATGAGCCCACGCTCTGGCGGGCACCCGATCGTCTGGCGGCCCAACTGGGCGAGGCCCGCGCCCTCATCGTCCGCAACCGCACGCGAGTCGATGCTCCGCTCCTTGCCCGTGGCCCCAAACTGAAAGTCATCGGGCGCATGGGCGTCGGGCTCGACAACATCGACACCGGCGCATGCCGAAGGCGCGGCATTGCCGTATGCACAACCCCTGGGGCCAATGCCACAAGCGTTGCCGAATACGTGATGGTGACGACGCTTGTGCTCTTGAGGCCCGTCTATGGCGAGAGCGCGGCGGTGCGCGCGGGAGGGTGGCCGCGCGAGGCTCTGGCCAAGGGGTGCGAGGCAGCGGGCAAGACCATGGGGCTTATCGGGTTTGGCGCCACCGGCCGCGCGGTGGCCAGGCGGGCACGCGCCTTCGAGATGGATGTGCTCGCCCACGACCCGCTGCTCGAGCCCCAGGCCACCGACTGGGCCGAGGCGAGGCCCACCGATTTCGACGCGCTCCTTGCGTTGGCCGATGTCGTGAGCCTCCATCTCCCGCTCATGCCCGAGACGCGCAACCTCATCGACGCCCGAGCGATTGGCCGCATGAAGCCGGGGGCATTGCTCATCAATGCTGCGCGCGGGGGCATAGTCGACGAGGGCGCACTCATTGCCGCTTTGCGCGCGGGCCGGCTTGGCGGCGCGGCCCTCGATGTGTTTGCCGAAGAGCCGCTTAACCGAGAAAAGGGACAGCGCTTCGACGGCGTGCCCAACCTCATCTTGACGCCCCACATCGCCGGTGTCACAGGGCAGTCGAACCGCCGCGTTGCGGCCCTCACCGTCGCCGCTGTGCGCAAGGAGCTCGAAGCTCGAAAGGGTGCGGAATAAGCGGAGACGTGTGCCAGCTCAGGGCGCGCAGAGCATGCCCCTCAAGCGGCGCTAAAAAACCGAGGGGCGAGAAAGGAGCCCAAGGGGCATCATGGAGTCTATCACCATTAACGTCGATGAACTGGAAGAAACCATTCAGAGGGCATTCGAGAAAAGCGGTGCCAGCACCCGCAATGCCCGGTCGGTCGCCCGCGCGCTGACACTTGCCGAGGTCGACGGCAAGACGGGCCATGGCCTCTTGCGGGTGCCGAGCTATATTGGCCAGCTCCGCGCCGGCAAGGTCGATGGCAAAGCTCGGCCGAGGGCGACACAACTGCGCCCCGGCGTGCTCGTGGTCGACGCCAATGGCGGCTTCGCCTATCCGGCCTTCGATCTCGTCCACCGCCAATTGCCTGCCCTCACCAATCAGACGGGAATTGCCGCGGCCGCAATTCGGCGCTCACATCATTTCGGGGTCGCCGGCCATCAGGCCGAGCGGCTGGCCGATGCCGGCCTCGTCGGCCTCGTCTTCGGCAATTCGCCCAAGGCCATGGCGCCGTGGGGTGGCCGCGACGCCGTCTTCGGCACCAATCCCATCGCCTTTGCCGCCCCGCGGCGGGCCGCGCCTCCCATTGTCGTCGATCTCGCCCTCTCGCAGGTGGCGCGCGCCAATGTGCTCAAGGCCGCCGAGGCGGGCGAGGCGATCCCGCAAGGCTGGGCACTCGATAGAGAAGGCCGGCCGACCACCGATGCCAAGGCCGCGCTCGCGGGCACCATGACGCCCCTCGGCGGCGCCAAAGGCGCGGCGCTTGCGCTCATGGTCGAGGTGCTGGCGGCAGTCCTCGTGGGCGCCAATCTCTCGTTCGAGGCGAGCTCCTTTTTCGATGAGGAAGGCCCCCCGCCCGCCGTTGGCCAATTGCTCATCGCCATCGATCCACGCGCCTTTGCCGACGGCCAAGGCTTCTTCGCCCGCATGGAGCGCCTCGTTGAGGTCATCGAGAGCCAGGAGGGCGCGCGATTGCCTGGAAGCCAACGCATCGCCAGACGAGAGCGCGCGAAAGCAAAGGGCGTCGAAGTGAACGCCGCCATCCTCGCCAAGGTCCGGGCATTCGCGACGGCCTGACGTCTTTTGCTGTCCGATCAGATGTTGAGCAACCGGCAAGATGGGTTACGGTTGCGCCCGATGGCATGGATTGCATGTCTCTTCATTGGCGCATGCTCTAGGCTGCGGCGGCGGGGCTTTTCAAAACCGCCATCGCGGGCTATGGCGGGGCCCAGAAACGCGCCATGGGGCTCGGGCGGGCCGAGTGTCCGGCGGCGATATTGGCAAAGGCGAACAACGCCTGAAGTGGGCTGGGGC
>WGBL01000352.1 GCA_015494375.1 Hyphomicrobiales bacterium
AGCTCGGTGAGGCGATTGCGGGCGGCGAGCCGCGCTGTGGCCGTCGATTGCGCTTCGCTGCCGGCCACAAAGCCATCCCAGCGCCAGAGCGCCCCATCGCGGCTGACGAGGCATTGGCCCGGCATGAGCCGCCCTTGCAGCGCGGCTCCTTGGCCGTCTGCAACGAGCCCGATCTGGTTGAGCCTGCGCGCGAGCACCGCCGGGGCGCGGACATGGCGGGCAAGGGGCTCGACACCCGCGGGCAGCGCCGGCTCGCCCTCGCAAATGCCAATCTCGCGCCAATGGGCGGGCGCCGCGGCGTCGGTAGGCGCCTCGAGGTCGTCGCCGAGCACCGCCCCGAGCGCCGCCTCGTAGCCGGGGGCCACCTCGATCTGGTCGATGAGTGCCAACCAGTCATCTGAGTCATGTGAAACATCAGAGTCGCTTGATTCGTTGTTGTTGCGGCGAAAAAGCCGGGTGAGCGTCTCCACCTCGGCCTCGAGCCGCGAAAGCGCCAGCCGGCGCTCTGCCAGCTTGTCGCGCGCCGCCTTCTCTTGCGCCTCGGCCTCGCTCCGGGCCGTCTCGGCCGCCTCGAGCTGCCCGCTCAGCTCGCCCAGCTCGGCCTCGAGATGCGCCCTCGTCTCGCTGAGCGCCTCGAGCCGTGTGGCCGCCGGCGCCAAGCGCGCTAGCGCCTCGCGATCGCGCGCAACCTCGGCGCTCTGTGCCTCGAGGCGTTCGATGAGCGCCTCGTGCTCGGCGATATGGCGCTCGAGGCGGCGCTCTTCGGCCTCACGTTCCGCAAGCACCCGCGTCAGCTCCCCAAGCGCCCGCTCGGCCTCCTCGAGCGCGCTGGCCAGGCGCTCGCGCTCCTTGCGTGCCGCGAGCTCCTGCTCGTCGCTCGCTGCCAGGCGCTTGCTGAGCTCCGCATGCTCACGGGTCAGTTGAGCCGAGACCTCTTGCGCCTCCGCGATGAGCGCCCGTTCGCGCTCGAGGTCGCGCTCAATCTCCGCCCGCTGCTCGGCAAGCTCGGCGCGTCGGGCCTCGGCGGCCTCTCCGCGCTTCTCGAGGGCGACAAGCTCGGCCCTCAATCGCTCGAGCGCCGCCGCACGTCGGGTCTCATCGGCACGCAGCGGCTTGAGCGCCTCCTCGGCCTCATCTCTGGCGCGGCTCGCCTCTGACTCGGCGGCCGTGGCCTCGGCGACCCGGCGGATGACCTCGCGCAGCGCCGCCTCCTCGGCCTCGACTCCGGCGTTGGCCTCGCACCAGCCGAGATGGAGATGGATGGCCTCGGCGCGTCGCAGCTCATCCGAAAGCTCCTTGTAGCGCTTGGCCTGGCGCGCCTGGCGCTTGAGGCTGTTCATCTGGCTCTCAAGCTGGCCGACGACGTCGTCGATGCGTGCCAAGTTGGCCTCGGCCGCCCGCAGCCTGAGCTCGGCCTCGTGGCGGCGGCTGTGAAGGCCCGCGACCCCGGCCGCATCCTCGAGCACGCGGCGGCGCTTTTCGGGCTTGGCATTGACGATCTCGCCAATCTGCCCCTGGCGGACGAGGGCATGGCTGCGGGCACCTGTGGCGGCATCCTCGAAGAGGAGCTTGACATCGCGCGCCCGCACCTCGCGGCCGTTGACCCGGTAGCTCGAGCCCTGCTCGCGCTCGATCCGGCGCGTGATCTCGATGCGGTCGCTGTCATTGAACTCGGCCGGGGCCTTGCGCTCCGAGTTGTCGAGGGTGACGGTGACCTCGGCGCTGTTGCGGGCCGGGCGGCCCTGGGTTCCGGCGAAGATCACATCGTCCATGGATGAGGCGCGCATGCTCTTGTACGACTGCTCGCCCATCACCCAGCGGAGCGCCTCGAGCAGATTGGACTTGCCGCAACCATTGGGCCCCACGACGCCCGTGAGCCCCGGCTCGATGAGGAGCTCGGTGGGCTCGACGAAGGACTTGAAGCCGAGCAGCCTGAGTTTGGTTATGCGCATGCGCGTCCTTTCGAAGAGGGTACCCGGGGAAAGCGCAGCTAAGCACGGAGCCGATAAGCAGGGAGCCAAGGCGACGCGCGCGGTAACTCGCTAGCAACAACGCCACTTGCGCGGGGACTGGGGCACCCCTAACCCCTAAAGACGGCGCCTGCTGAACCTGCCCAACCCGCACCAATCGGGGCATCTGCGGCATCTGCGGCACGCGCCGAGCCCGCCAAGCCCGCCGACTCCGCCGCACCAAACAATCAGCTCCCAGCTTCCGCCGCTTGTGCGAACTCAGCCGCTCCCGCCACTCCCGCTGCTCCCGCTGTTCCCGCCGCTCGCACTCCTGGCCGCTGCACGCGCGGCAATCACCGGGTCGATGATCGCTGCCAGTTGCTCGATGGTGAGCACCGAGCGCTCCTTGCGACCATTGATGAAGAAGGTCGGCGTGCCCGTGACACCAAGTTGGCGCCCCCGCTGTTTCACCCATTTGATGGCATTGATTATCTTTTGATTCGCCAGGCACTTGTCAAACTCGGCGCGCGTCATACCAACGCTTTTCGCAACCTCGAAGATGCGATCGATCCGCACTTCTTGCGAAACCCAGTAGTGCTGCTTCTTGAGATAGAGCTCATAGAGTGTGAAGAATTTGTCCCCGGGCGCACAGCGGGTGACGAGCCAGGCATTGCCCGACGAGCGGCCGATGGGAAACTCGCGCAAGATAAACCGCACCTTGCCGGTGTCGATATAGCGGCGTTTGAATTCCGGGTAGGTGCGCTCATGAAATGCCTTGCAGAAGGGGCAAGTGAGCGAGGCATATTCGATAACCGTGACCGGGGCGTCGGCACGCCCCAGGCTGCGATCGCCAAGGGGCCCCGCCTTCATAAGGTCCGCGATTGTGGGATTGGCGATGAGCCCTGGCTTCTTGCCCTCCTCGGCCTCGATCACGCTGCCATCGGGCGTGAAGGCCAGGCGGGCTGGTGCCGCCGTCCCGTTTTCTGGCGCGCCGGCCGTTCCCGCACGACAGCCGCCGAGTGCCAGCCCTGCCAGGAGCAGCGCCAGCAGCGCCTCTTTTTTGAGTGCGCGAATCCCCAGCACTCACACCTCCCCCTCGGCCCCTCGGAAAAGCAAATCGCCCGGCTCGCCGTTCACCCCACGCCTCAGACCACTCGGCCACCATACCGAGCGCCATAGGCTCAGCATCTCGCCCCGGGCACCCAATCAGCTGTCACGATCATTTATCACGATCGGCTGTTGAGATAGGGTTTGATAATCTCCTCGAAGGTCTCGATGTCTGCACGACCGCGAAGCAGTTTGCCGTTGATGAAGAATGTGGGCGTGGAATTGACACCAAACTCCCTGGCCGCGCGCGTGCGCATCCAATTGATGCCATCAAGCAACTTCTGGTCGCGCAAACAATCCTCGAACTTCTTGCGCGTGAACCCGGCCTGCTTGGCGAAGTTGAAGAGCGCCTCGACACGCTGGCTCGGCCGCACGAACGCCCACTGCTCCTGCTGCGCAAACAGCGCCTTGACGAACGGGAAATATTTCTCCTTGTCGACACAGCGCGCAAGCATCGAGGCGGCGGCCGCATAACTGTCGAGCGGGAAGTCGCGGAAGATGAAGTAGACCTTGCCCGTATCGACATATCTTTCCTTGAGCGCCGGCCAGGTCTCGTTGTGAAAGCGTGCGCAGTGCGGACAGGTGGCCGAGGCGTACTCGATAATCACCACGGGGGCGTCGGGCGAGCCGATGGCGCGGTCCTCGAGCGGGCCCTTTTGCATCAGCTCGTCCATGGGGATCTCGGTTCGGTCGCGTTTGAACTGGGCCTGGGCCGGGGTGACCAGGGCGCCGCGATTGCTGCCAAACCCGAGCCAGCCAAGCGCGGTGGCGATCCCGAGCATGCTTGCCGCGCCGATCAACAAGGCCCTGCGACCAATGCGGGGCAGCTGCCGCAAGTGCGTTTCACTGTCCTTCTGGTTCACGTCGTGCTCCTCAATCCTCATGACTCCTCGTGCGACAAAGCCTTTGCCATTCTGCAAAATGCCATTCCGTGTAGGCCTCGCTTCGGCTTCCCCTTCGGGTTATTTCCCCTTGGCTCGCCTCACCCGGGCTCTCAGGTGTCAGCACTCCACCACTTTCGGCCTCACATGACATCCGGCCTCACATGACA
>WGBL01000353.1 GCA_015494375.1 Hyphomicrobiales bacterium
CGTTCGGGGTTATGGGGCCCCGATAATCCCGCGGATCAAGGGCCGTGCAAGATGGCACCCGCCCGTGGCCGCGGGATTTCGGGGACGACAGCGCCGGCCTCCCCTTCTGGTTTCTGGCTTCCGGCTTCTGACCCGTCATCCGCCGGGTGCGTGACGAGAGGAGCGGGGCGGTTCCGGCATGATCGCATTTGTGTTTCCGCCCGCTTTCTGTACCCACACCCCTCCTTTGCTGTCGCTCATCCATCACTCATCACTGGAACTGCGAGCGGCATTTTCGACATGCGAGCCTCGAATGGGCTCGCTCACGCCTTGGCGCTTGGCCGGGCCGCAACCTCGCTGTGCCAGCGAGCGACATGGGCGAGCCGCGCAGGCATCTCGATGCGCGCGGGCTTCATGAAGTCGATGGCGACAAGCGCGGTGATGTCGGCCACCGAATAGCCTTCGCCGGCGACATAGGGATTGTTCGCCAGCTGACGATCAAGGATCTCGAGCGCCTTTATGGCGTGGTCGCGATTGGCCTCGCCCCAGGCGGGCACTTGCGGCACCTCGAGCTCGGCCATGGCCGGATGGAGATGGCGGAAACACTGAGCAACCGCAAAAAAAAGGTTGAGTTCCATGCGGCGGTTCCACATCTCGATAATGGCGCGCTCGCGTGCGCTGGTGCCAAAGAGCGGCGGCGTGGGCTCGATCTCCTCGAAATAGCGGCAAATGGCGATGCTTTCGGCGATGGCGGTGCCGTCGTCGAGGACGAGAACCGGCGTTCGCTGAAACGGATTGAGCGCCGCAAAATCCGGTGTCAGGTGCTCGCGTTTCATGATGTCGATTTGCTCAAAGGCCACCTCGATGCCCTTCTCGGCGAGAAAGATGCGGACCCGCCGTGGGTTGGGAGCCCTGCCGTCCTCGATGATTTTCATGGCCGTACCCTTTTGCCGTTCAGGCGGATTGCCGTCTAGGATGGTGCAATACGATCAGATCCCGTGGCGTGGTGCATAAGCAGCCTGTCGTTCATGGGTCTCCGGCGCCCTGTTGCCTGTGATGGCCACCTTGGGATCGGGCGGCGCTGACGTGACGTGCCATCATTGCCGATTGCGGCCGTGGTTTCCAGAGATGTAACGGTGAGAGACGGCCCACGCGTCGTTCTGCACGGGAACCGGAATGAACAGGCGAACCTGTCATCTGTCATCTGTTACCTAACACCTGACACGTGACACCTGACACCCGAGCTTGGCACCTGAGTCTGGCCCTGGCTCAAAGCATCGTGCGTCAGGTTAGCTGGTTGCCGAACAGGCCGTGGGCTTCGGCGACAAGGTGGAGCGAGCCCGTAATGAGCACCCGAGTTCGCGCTCTTGAGCGTCTCCGGCTCCTGGCGAGCGCTTCTTTGAGCGAAGACGCCTCTTGCGCTTCCAGCCCAAGCGCCTCGGCGGCCCCCACGATGATCTCGGGTGCCATGGCCCGCCCACCGTTCGGCACCCGCGGCCTGATCGGCGTTGCAATAACGACCTCGGCAAGCCCTGCGAATGGCTCGAGAAAGGCGCTTGGATCTTTCGTCTCCTGCATCCCGACAATGAGATGAAGCGGAAGGGCGGAGCGTTCCTCCAGGTCGGCCAAGGCCTGTGCGAGTGCTACACTGCCGGCGCCATTGTGGGCACCATCGAGCCAGATCTCCTGTCTTGCCGCGGGCGAGGGCGCAAGCGCTGCTCTCTCGGCCCGCAAGAGCTCGAGCCGCCCCGGCCACCGCACCGCAAGGAGGCCCTGCGCGATCGCGGCCTCATCGGGGGCGCGGTCTTCGAGCTGTCTGAGTGTTGCAATGGCAAGGCCCGCATTGGCAATCTGATGACGACCGAAGAGCGCCGGCAGAGGCAGATCGAGCAGCGAGGTGTGGTCCTGATAGACGAGTCGCCCCTGCTGCTCATAGGCGTCCCAATCGCGTCCCTGGCAGAGGAGGGGTGTTCTGCGTCGGGCGGCGACATTGGCAATGCGATCGAGCGCCTCGTCGGCCTGCGCAGCAAGTATGCACGCCGTCTCGGGCCTGAGAATGCCCGCCTTCTCGCCAGCGATCTCGGCCAGGGTGGTGCCGAGCCATTCGCTATGGTCGATGGCGATCGGTGTGAGCACACAAAGACGCGCGGCCGGTATGGCATTGGTCGCATCGAGCCGGCCGCCGAGCCCCGTCTCGAGCAACAGGATATCGGCCGGGTGTTCGGCGAAGGCGAGAAAGGCGGCCGCTGTCAGACTCTCGAAGGGCGTGACGGGATGTGCGCGGGCACATGCGAGGACGCGTTCGAGGCACTCGGCAAAGGCCTCCTCACCGATCACCGCCGAGCGGCCGCCTCGAGGGGCTGCGAGCCGGATGCATTCATGGGGACGCAGGAGTGCGGGCGAGGTGTAGCTGTGAACGCGCCGCCCGGCCGCTTCAAGCATCGCCCGCATGAACGCAATCACCGATCCCTTGCCGTTTGTTCCTGCAACATGGATGACTGGCGGAAGGTCGCGTTCGGGATTTCCCAAAGCATCGAGAAGGGTGCGAATGCGAGCGAGCGTGAGGTCGATCTCGGCGGGCGCGAGATCGCGGAGCTCACGGAGCAGATGGGCGCTCCTCGTCATGGGCGGCACTCTGGATCTCGCATGCGCTCGGGCTCAATCCTTGGATCGGGGGGCTGGGTGCGTACTGAAGGGCAAACTGAAGCAAAACCGGAAGGGAGCCGATGCAAATAGACGGCAACGGCGGTAACAGCGAACGACGATGGGCCGAAGAGAATACGCCAGCGCCCAATGCTCCCATTACGAATGGCGCGCGGGGCGCACGGCATCGTCATCGTTTGTCGTGGGCTGATCCTCGGACTCGCTTGCCTCGCCCTGGCTCTGCGCCAGCGGGGCTTCCGAGCGGGGCTCCGCGCCCTCTGCCTCTCCTTCGACCTCGACCGCGATCGCGTCCTCGCTGGTGGTCTCGAGCACGGGCACGCCGTTGACGACCTCGGTTCCGTTCATGTCGCCGATTTCCTCGCGCGGCTGTCCAGACTCTGCCTGTTCCACCTGCTGCGCCTTTTCACCGGGGTGCTGGCGTTCGCGCGGCAATGCGGCCGGGGCCCCGATCAGCAGCCGGCAGAGCCGCGAAAGCGTCTCGCGCAAGTCGTGGCGATGAACGACCATGTCGATCATGCCATGCTCGAGCAAGTATTCCGCGCGCTGGAAGCCTTCTGGCAACTGCTCGCGGATGGTTTGCTCGATGACGCGCGGCCCGGCAAAGCCGATAAGCGCGCCCGGCTCGGCAATATGGACATCGCCGAGCATGGCATAGGACGCGGTGACGCCCCCCGTTGTCGGGTGCGTGAGGACCACGATGTACGGCAGGCGGGCGTCGCGCAGCTTTTGCACGGCGACGGTGGTGCGCGGCAGTTGCATGAGGGCGAGGATGCCCTCCTGCATACGGGCGCCGCCTGAGGCTGCGAACATGATGAAGGGGGTGCGCTTGGCGACCGCGCGCAGCATGGCGGCGATCACCGCCTCGCCAGCGGCCATGCCAAGAGAGCCGCCCATGAAGGCGAAGTCCTGAACGGCCGCAACCACAGGCAAGCCATCAAGCGTGCCTTCGCCCGCAAGAACCGCGTCTTTGAGGTTTGTTTTGTCGCGGGCGGTCCTGAGGCGCTCGGTATAGCGGCGCTCGTCGCGGAACTTCAAAGGGTCGGTGGCGGGTTCGGGATAATCGATAACCTCGAACGCGCCATCATCGAAAAGCGACTTGAGGCGCGCCTCGGCCCCCATCCGCATGTGGTAATTGGAGCCCGGGATAACGAATTGATTTTCTTCAAGGTCTTTGAAAAAGACCATTTGCCCGCTTTCGGGGCACTTCACCCAGCGGTTCTCGGGCATCTCGCGTTTGCGCCAGATGCCCCTGATCTTCGGGCGGACGACGTTATTGATCCAGTTCACCGGTAGCCCAAGCCTTTTCTCGTCGTTGCTTTGCTTGGCGTCCCCTCTGGCCGCCACCTTCCTCGGCGCTCTCTCTGCGCGCTGTGTCGCTCGGCGCTCCGCCCTGGCTGGCGGGCCAATCCATGCGGGTATTGCTCACATAATTGGTGGTTGAAATGCCAATGTCAAAGGGCTTGTCAAGGCGACCTCAAGGCTTGTGCAAGCGTGCTGACCAGTTGGTGAACGCCGCTTGCGGTTTCAGCGCTAGCCCGGCCCTCTTCGTCGAGCGTTCGGGCAATGGCATCAACGAGTGCCGAGCCGACGACGACACCGTCGCTCACCGCGCCAATGGCGCGCGCCTGCTCGGGGGTCTTGACCCCAAAGCCCACCGCGATCGGAAGATCTGTTGCCTGCCGTATCCGGGCGACGTGATCCGCGACCCGCGAGACCTCGGGCGCCTTGGTGCCCGTAATCCCTGTGATGGAGACATAATAGACGAAACCGCTCGTATTTTGCAGCACCCTGGGCAGGCGTTTGTCATCGGTCGTGGGCGTTGCCAGGCGAATGAAGTTGAGGCCGGCATCGAGCGCCGGCAGGCACAGCTCGTCGTCGGCCTCGGGCGGCACATCGACAACGATGAGCCCGTCGACGCCGGCGGCCGCCGCATCGGCCACGAATTCGGCGACGGGATAGACATAGATCGGATTGTAGTAGCCCATGAGCACAATGGGCGTGTCGTTGTCGCCCTTGCGAAACTCCTGCACCAGCTCAAGCGTCATTGCCATCTTGTGGCCGCCAGCAAGCGCGCGCTGGCTCGAGGCCTGGACGGAGGGCCCATCGGCCATGGGATCGGAAAACGGCATGCCGAGCTCGATCACGTCGGCGCCGGCGGCCGGCAAGCCATCGAGGATTGCCCGCGAGGTGTCAAGGTCGGGATCGCCGGCGGTGATGAACGTGACAAGCGCCGGGCGGCCCTCGGCGCGGAGCTCGGCAAAACGGCGGTCGATGCGGGTGGTCAACGTTTCGACTCCCAAGCCCAAATATTTGCTGGACAGTGCGGAAAGAAAAACAGATCCGTCGTCAAGAGGTCAAACGCAACAAGGCAAGCAGCAGGCCCATGGAGCCGGCGATCGTGCCCACCAACCAGCGTATCAAACGCACTTCCATGGCGCCGATCTTGGCCTCGAGGCGCACCTCCATCTGTTTGGTTTCTCCGGCCAGTTTGTCGATCTTGGCGTCAAGGCGCGCTGCCATCTGCTTGGTTTCTGCGGCCAGTTTGTCGATCTTCGCGTCAAGGCGCGCTTCCATCTGTTTGGTTTCTGCGGCCAGTTTGTCGATCTTCGCGTCAAGGCGCGCTTCCATCTGTTTGGTTTCTGCGGACAGATTGTCGATCTTCGCGTCAAGGCGCGCTTCCATCTGTTTGGTTTCTGCGGACAGATTGTCGATCTTTGCGTCAAGGCGCACGGCCTCGGCCTTCCACTCCGCGAACATGCGCTCCAAATCATCGCGGGTGGCGAGCTCGCTGACCACAAAGCTTTCCATGGCCATTGCATGGGCTTGGGCGTGCTTGTGATCAATCCCGGCCTCCTCCAGCTGTCGCTGATAGGATGCAGCTTTGAAGGGCATGCTCGATTTCTCCAACTGTATTCGCGATTTATGAGGCCGGTCGCGAAATCAGGGCCCGTTGCCGCGTCATATCGCGTCATATCGCGTCATATCGCGTCATATCCCGTCACATCGCGTCATATAATGTTCTTTTACGTCTGCGCCACGCCCTCGTTCCGCCGAGCCAGATGCTCTGCGACGGCGAAGATGTTCTTGTCGCCGCGCCCGCACATGTTCATGATCAGGAGTAACTCTTGGGGCACGGTGGAGGCGGACCCGCGCCAGACACACTTGCGCGAGACTCACTTGCGCCAGGGCTGGGAGCGAGAGAAGCGGACCGCCTCGACAATGTCCTCAGCGGTTACGCCCTCCACCTC
>WGBL01000354.1 GCA_015494375.1 Hyphomicrobiales bacterium
TCCTTCGTCTGCTCGTAGTCCCAGGCGACGTCGATCCAGCGCTCGGGTGTGGCGTCGTATTTGGCGAGCTCGGGGGAGCTTATGTGATAGACGGCGATGCCCTTGCCCGGCGTCAGGATGCCCACGATGCGGTCGCCTGGCACCGCTCCGCCATCGGGAAACTCGACCGGCAGATCACCGCGCAAGCCGCGGATGGGAACGGCACTCGACCGTGATGATCCGGGCTGCCCATTCAGTCTGCTATTCGCACCGCCAGGGATGCGGAACTTGAGCCCGATCCCCTTGAGCAGATTGAACCAGCCCTCATCGTCGCCCGCCTCATAGCGGTTGCGCCGCTTACGCCGGGGCCGGCGCGGGCCGCCAAGGTCGCGGTCGGGAAACAGCGCACGCAGCACGACGTCGGCCTGCAACTCGCTGCGCCCCACCGCAACGAGGATGTCGTCGACGCTGCTCTGCGACAGGCGGGGCACCGCCTTGGCCAGGACGGCATCGGAATAGCGCTCGCCAATCTTCTCGAAGCTCACCCGCAAAATCTGGCGGCCGAGCTCGCCGTATTGCCGTCGCCGGGCCTCGCGCGTGGCACGGCGAATGGCCGAGCGCGCCTTGCCCGTCACCGCGATCTTCTCCCAGGCGGCCGGCGGCGTTTGCGCAGGAGAGGTGATGATCTCCACCTGCTCGCCGTTGCGCAATTTGGTCACCAACGGCATATGTCGACCGTTGATCTTGCAGCCCACACAGCGGTTGCCGACGTCGGTATGGATGGCGTAGGCGAAGTCGATTGGGGTGGCCCCCTTGGGCAGCGCGATCAGCCGCCCCTTCGGCGTGAAGCAGAAGACCTGGTCCTGGAACAGCTCGAGCTTGGTGTGCTCGAGGAACTCTTCCGGATTGTCGCCTTCGAGCAAGGTGTCGACCAGGCGGCGCAACCATTCATAGGCGTTGCTCTCGGCGCCCGTCGGCCGCCTCGTTGCCGCGGAAGCGCCATTCTTGCGGCCGTTGGCCTCGTCCTTGTAAAGCACATGGGCCGCGACGCCGAACTCGGCCACGCGGTGCATCTCCTCGGTGCGGATCTGCAGCTCGACACGTTGGTGCCCCGGCCCCATGACGGTCGTGTGGATCGACTGGTAGTCGTTGGGCTTGGGGGTCGATATGTAATCCTTGAAGCGTCCTGGCACCATCGGCCAGGTGGTGTGGATGAGCCCAAGCACGCGATAGCAGTCGGCGACATTGGCGACAATGACGCGAAAGCCATAGATATCAGAGAGCTTCTCGAGCTCGATCTGGCGCTGGTCCATCTTGCGCCAGATGGAATAGGGCCGCTTGAGGCGCCCTGAGACGATGGGCACCATGCCGCCGGTGCGCAGTTTCTCCTCGAGCGCCGAGATGATCTCGTCGATGAGGCCGCGGTTGGCCTCGTGCAGCTCCTCGAGTTTTGTCGAGATCAGCCGATGGGCCTCGGGCTCGAGCCAGCGGAAGGCAAGGTCCTCGAGCTCCTCCCGTATCCACTGGATGCCCATGCGTCCGGCAAGGGGGGCGTAAATGTCGAGCGTCTCTTCGGAGATGCGCCGGCGCTTGGCCTCGCTCATGTGCTCGAGCGTGCGCATGTTGTGCAACCGATCGGCCAGCTTGATCAGCAGCACGCGGATATCGCTCGAGATCGCAATCAGGAGTTTGCGGAAGTTCTCCGCCTGCTCGGCCTGCTTGGTGACAAGATCGAGCTTCTTGATCTTGGTGAGACCGTCAACGAGGGCGCCGATCTCAGAACCGAACAGCGCGTCGATCTCTTCTCGAGTCGCGGATGTGTCCTCGATGACATCATGGAGGAGAGCGGCGGCGATGGTGGCGTCATCGAGCTTGAGGTCGGCGAGAATGCCCGCCACCTCGAGGGGGTGCGAAATATAGGGATCGCCCGAGGCCCTGGTCTGGTGGCCATGGGCCTTCATGGCATAGACATAGGCGCGGTTGAGCAGGTCTTCGTCGGCGCTTGGGTCATACGAGAGCACGCGCTCGACCAATTCGTACTGACGTGTTTTCGGCGCCCTCTCCTGCTCGCGCGGAGCATCTTCACGCGGAGCATTTTTATGCGGAGCATCTGCGGGCTGCGCCACTCGCGCCAAGGCTATCCTCTTGATCCTCTCATGATCCTCTCAGCGTGATCGTGCGCCCGACGTCGACATATCCGTCGGCGGTGCGTTCTCCATGCCGCGTCGCAGTTCGTCTTCGGTTACCGTGATCCTGTCGACCTCGGTGTCGCGCGATGGATCGTCCTGGCCAAGCACGGGCATGCGCGGCTCTTTGGCGAGCACCGGCGTCTCCTCCGGCTCCGGCTCATCGACCTCGACTTGCTTCTGGATGGAGTGAATCAAGAGCTCCTTGAGATCGGCCGGCGAGACCGTCTCCTCGGCGATCTCGCGCAACGCCACGACGGGGTTCTTGTCGTTGTCGCGCTCGACCGTAATCGGTTGGCCACCGGCGATCGCGCGAGCGCGGTGCGCCGCCAGCAAAACCAGCTCGAAGCGGTTTGGAACCTTGTCAATGCAATCTTCAACGGTGACGCGGGCCATCGGTTCTCCTCGGAAGTCTCAACTCGGGCTTGTCGAGCACGTCTGCGAAATCGCGCTTGCGAATTGGGAATTGGGGGGCATTGCCAGTCCTTCGCAATAGGATAGCGGGCATTGCCGGCCCTTATGTATGAGTTTTGAGGGCAGGGCGCAAGCGTCTCTCGAGCATCGCTCGGCGCAATGAATATCGCTCGGCGCAATGAACAATGGGTTGCGGGCGTAAGACTGGCCTGATTGCGGATTGCGAGCGCGATGCCAACCAGAGCGGCCAGGGGCTAGCGAACTGGACAAGGAGCAGTTTCTTGCGGGCGCGATGGGTGGCCCCATCCGCCCGCGCGCTCTCGATCTGCTTGCTTTTGTTTGCTCTTCTCAGAGATCAGATCAGAGATCAGCGATCAGCGAGCAGCGATCAGAAAACCGGTTCCGCCAGGCGCGAGATTGTGCGGGCCCGGGCGGGCAGGCGCGCAAGCATCTGAGCCGCCGTGAGGCCCCATACCGGATGATGCCAGCGGGGTGCGATCTCGGCCAGCGGCGCCAGGACGAAGGGGCGCACCGCAATGCCCGGATGCGGCAATACGAGTTGCGGCTCGAGACGCAGCGATGCGAGACGGGGCAATCCTAAGCTGTGGCCCCTCCTGCCCCTCCGGCCCCCGGCGCAAGAATTGGCGCCAGAGTATGTGCGCCGCCCATGGGCTTGCGGCCAGCTGGCACAGAGCGACTTGTAGTCGAGAATATCGATGTCGAGCGGCCGCGGACCCCAGCGGCGCCCGGGGCGGCGTCCCGCCTCGCGCTCGATGCGTTTGAGGACGGCGAGCAGTGACAGGGGAGGGAGGTGAGTCGATGCCACGATGACCGCATTGACATAATCGGGCTGTGCGGCCGGGCCCATGGCCGGGCTCACATAGAGAGAAGAGGCGGTGAGCATTGCGACCCGGTGGTGGGCGAGCACCTTGAGTGCCGCGACGATGCTCTTTCGCGGCGCCCCCCACGCTCCCGGCACATTCGCGCCGAGGGCCAAAAACACATATCCTGAGTTGCCCGCGGCCATGGCCTTGCCTATTTCCTTACGGAGTGTTTTGCATTACCCTAGTGCGAGGGCGGGGCTCAGTGGGCTCCGCCTTTACCTTAGCCACATTATTTTTCGCCCAATCACATTCACTCGGCGGGCATTCGATAGAGGACATTCCAGCATGAAATTCTATCCCTCAGAACGCATTGCACTGTTTATCGATGGCGCCAATCTTTACGCGACCGCAAAATCGCTCGGCTTCGACATCGACTACAAGCGCCTGCTCGAGGTCTTCCGCACCCCGGCGATACTGGTGAGGGCCCTCTACTATACCGCTCTTGCAGAGGACCAGGAATATTCCTCCATTCGCCCCTTGATCGACTGGCTCGACTATAACGGCTACACCATGGTGACCAAGCCGACAAAAGAGTTCACCGATGCCTCGGGGCGTCGCAAGATCAAGGGCAATATGGATATCGAGCTCGCGGTCGATGCCATGCAATTGGCCGACCATCTCGACCATGTCGTGCTTATCTCGGGCGATGGCGATTTCCGTTATCTGGTCGAGGCGTTGCAGCGCATGGGCAAGCGGGTGAGTGTCGTCTCGACGCTGCAAACCCAGCCGCCGATGATCGCCGACGAGCTCAGGCGCCAGGCGGACCAGTTTATCGATCTCGCCGATCTCGAAGCCGACATCAGCCGTGAGACGGGCCCGCGGCCAGAGCCCGACGAGGGTGATTTCGACACCGATCCCGAGACCGAATACGATCACGAGGACGACGAGCTCCTCGAAATCTGAGAAATCAAGATAGGGCGAGGAAGGAGGAAGAGAAGGAAGGCGAGGGCGCGCCTGAGATGAGCACACCCGGGCAAAGCCGCGCCCGTCTCGAGCCGGCGTCGGGGTGGGCGCCAGCGCCCGATTGTGCCCTCTGCCCGCGGCTCGAGGGGTTTCGCAGCGCCAACACCGCGGCGCATCCGGAGTGGTTCAATGGGCCCGTTCCCTCGTTCGGCCCGCTCGATGCGCGGCTGCTCGTCGTGGGACTCGCACCGGGCCTCAAGGGCGCCAACCGCACCGGCCGGCCGTTCACCGGCGACTATGCTGGCGACCTCCTCTACGAGAGCCTGATCGGCACGGGCTTTGCCCGCGGCACCTACGGCCGGCGTGCGGACGACGGCCTTGTGCTTGTCAATTGCCGGATCACCAACGCCGTGCGCTGTGTGCCGCCGCAAAACAAGCCCACCGGAGCGGAGATGCGCAACTGCCGACGGTTCCTTGCGGCCGAGATCGCCGCCCTCGAGAGGCTCGAGCTCATACTGGCGCTGGGGCGCATCGCCCATGACAACGTGCTTTCGGCGCTCGCCGAGCGGCGGGCCGATCATCCGTTCGCGCATGGTGCCTGGCATCGGCTCGGCAACGGGCTCTTGTTGGTCGACAGCTATCACTGCTCGCGCCTCAACACCAACACGGGGCGTTTGACGGGCGAGATGTTCGTTGGGCTCTTGCGCGACATCCGGGCCCGGCTCGAGCCCGGAAGCAAGGCCACGGGCGGGTCGCGGCACAAGTGACGCAAGACGCGCACTTCGCAGAAGTGCCTCCGAAAGCGCACCCCCTATCGACATCGACGCAACTTGACAGGAGCGCGAAGGGGCGTGCTAAAGGGCTCGAGCTTCGGCGCACCCTCACCGCGCCATGGCGATTGTGGCTGCGTGCCAACAATTCCCCGCGCTCGGGCGTCCCCACGCTCCGGCGCGCCTTCGAAAAACACCGGCAACCAAGATGAAAATCAACGGCAACGAAATCCGCCCCGGCAATGTGATCCAGCACAAGGGGAGCCTCTGGGTGGCCGTCAAGGCCCAGGCCGTCAAGCCCGGCAAGGGGCCGGCCTATGCCCAGGTCGAGCTCAAGAATGTGCGCGATGGCACCAAGCTCAACGAGCGTTTTCGCGCCTCCGAGCGGGTCGAGCGCGTGCGGCTTGAGCAAAAGGAGCACCAATATCTCTATCCCGAGGGCGATGCGCTCGTCTTCATGGATATGGAAACCTATGAGCAAATCTCGATCCCGAGGGAGTTTCTCGGCGAGCGCGCGGCCTTTCTCCAGGACGGCATGCAGGTGGTTGTCGAGAGCTTTGAGGGCCAGCCCATTGGTGTTCAATTGCCGGGCCAGGTCACACTCGAGGTTGCCGAGACCGAAGCCGTCGTCAAGGGCCAGACGGCGGCCTCGTCGTATAAGCCGGCGGTGCTCGAGAACGGCGTTCGGGTCATGGTTCCCCCGTTCATTACGGCGGGCGAGAAGATCGTCATCGACACCGATGAGATCACCTATGTGCGGCGCGCAGAATAGGCAGAATAGAATGATGGTCGGCGCGGAATGATTGCTCAGGGCGCGGTTCTAGTGGCGCTGCAACCAGGCGCGCGGTGATCGGGCTACGGCCGCCTTTGCCTTCAGAGAAGAGACTGCCGAGCGGGAGCAGGAGTAGGAGCATGCCGGCGTCGGCCCTCATGAACGTTATGATGAAGGCCGCCCGCAAGGCTGGGCGCAGTCTGGCGCGCGATTTCGGCGAAGTCGAGCAGCTTCAGGTCTCGATCAAGGGGCCCGCCAATTTCGTCACCGCCGCCGACCACAGGGCCGAGGATATCATTTTCGAGGAGCTCTCGCGGGCCCGTGAAGGCTACGGCTTCCTCATGGAGGAGCGCGGCCATGTGGAGGGGCCCGACAAGACCCATCGCTGGATTGTCGACCCGCTCGACGGCACCACCAATTTTCTTCACGGCATACCGATGTTCGCCATCTCGATCGCGCTCGAGCGTGAGGGCGAGATTGTCGCCGGGCTCATCTACAATCCGGCGATGAATGAGATGTATACGGCCGAGAAGGGCAAGGGCGCCTTTCTCAACGATCACCGCATACGGGTGGCCGCGCGGCGTTTGCTTGCCGATGCCGTCGTGGTGACGGGCATTCCCCATCGCGGCCGACCGGGCCACCAGCGCTTCCTCGCCGAGTGCCGGCGGGTCATGGCCGAGGTGGCGGGCGTCCGCCGCTTTGGTTCGGCCGCACTCGACCTGGCGTGGATCGCGGCCGGGCGTTTCGACATCTTCTGGGAGCGGGGGATCAAGGCCTGGGACATGGCCGCGGGCATTCTGATCGTGCGTGAGGCGGGGGGCATCGTGACCGATCCCGAAGGCGGCCAGGCGATGCTCGAGAGTGGCACGATCCTCGCCGCCAACCCAGTGCTCCATCGTGCATTCCGCAAGCTCGTCAGCACCGACGGCTGAGAGCCTTCCAAAGGCGGACAAAGGCAGGCGCACAAAGGCGCGTGGCCGAAAACCCGCCGGAATCCGCTTCTTGTGCATAGTTGGGCGGGGGCGTCGCGCGCGGTTGGGGCCGGCGCAATGTTGCCCGTTTGTGGCGCTAGACAAATCAGTTAAACTGCGGCGCAAAGCGTGGTTCAAGGAAACGAGACTGATCATGCCCAGGCGCGATATGGCGGACATCGAGCCCGAGGACATCCACCCGACGATCTCCCGACCGCAGATCTTCTTGTGGCGGATGCTGGTGTTTCTCATCCTCATCGGGTTCCTGGTTGTCATTCTCATCAACCCCGCCAAGCAGGCGTTCCTCGCCAATCCAGGCCTCAACGGCCTTATCCTTGGGGTGCTTGCGATTGGCATTCTCTATGCTTTTCGCCAGGTCATTCGGCTTTATCCCGAGATCCGCTGGGTCAATGGCTTTCGCATTGCGGATCCGGGGCTCTCGCCCGAGGGGCGGCCTTCGCTGCTTGCCCCCATGGCCAACATGTTGCGCGACCGGCGCGGGCAGCTTTCGTTGAGCGCCGCTTCGATGCGCTCGATCATGGATTCGATTGCGGCGCGGCTTGATGAGGCCCGCGATACGGGGCGCTATCTGGTGGGGCTGCTTATCTTTTTGGGCCTGCTCGGCACCTTCTGGGGCTTGCTGGACACCATCAGCTCGGTCGGCAACACCATCAGCTCGCTGAGCACCAGCGGCAGCGACACGGCCATTGTTTTCGAAGAGCTCAAGAGGGGCCTCGAGGCCCCCCTCAAGGGCATGGGGACGGCGTTTTCATCCTCGCTCTTCGGGCTTGCGGGCTCGCTCATCCTGGGGTTTCTCGATCTCCAGGCCAACCACGCCCAAAACCGCTTCTACAACGAGCTCGAGGAGTGGCTTGCGGACTTGACAGAGATCGGGCCCGGCGAGGCGGGCACCAATGCGATTCCCGCGCAAATCCGTTTTGCACTCATCGACATGCAGCGGGCCATGGTGGACCTCGGCCAGCGCATCCAGGCGAGCGCGGGCGTGCGCGATAATGCACGCGACAAGGAGACCGCCGAGGCCATCAAGCAACTCGCCCAGGGCATAGAGAAGCTCGTGCGACAGATGCGTGCGGAACAAAAGGTGGTGCGGGAGTGGGTCGACGAGCAGGCCGCACAACAGTCGGAGCTTTCGGCGGTCCTGCGCGACCTCAATGCCAACATCAACGGCCGCGGGCGGTGAGGGACTGAGTCATGGCCTATGCCCGGACGAGACGAAGCAGCGCGGGCGCCGACTATTGGCCCGGCTTCGTTGACGCAATGGCAACGCTTCTGCTCGTCGTCACCTTTCTTTTGTCGGTTTTCATGATCGCCCAGTATTTCGTGACCCAGGAGGTGAGTGGCAAGGACACCGCACTCAAGCGGCTCCAACGCCAGATTGATCAGCTCACCGAGCTCCTGGCGCTCGAGAAGGGCCAGAAACAGAGCCTCGAGGAGGAGCTCGCTGCCCTGAGCGCTTCGCTCGCAAGCGCAAAAGCCGAAAACAAGCGCCTCAGCGGCCTCGTTGGCATCGGAGAGGAAAAGGCAAGCGCCGCAGGTGCCAGGGCCGCCAAGCTCGAGGAAGACCTCAAGGCGCAAACACAAATCTCGTCCGAAGCCCTTGCCAAGGTCGAGCTCCTTAATCAGCAGCTCCTGGCGCTCAGGCGCCAGATTGCCGCGCTCGAAGCGGCGCTCGAAGCCTCGGAGAAAAAGGAGCAGGCGAGCCAGGCGCGCATTGCCGAGCTCGGCAAACGGCTCAATGTGGCGCTGGCGCGGAAGGTCGAGGAGCTCAAGCGCTATCGCTCAGACTTCTTCGGCCGCCTGCGCGACCTCCTGGCCAAGCGCAAGGACATTCGCATTGTCGGCGATCGCTTCGTGTTCCAATCGGAGGTTCTTTTCCCGTCGGGCTCGGACACATTCAACCCGGAAGGCCTGCCGGCACTCAGAGAGGTCGCGGCCGCAATTCACGAGCTCGAGGAGCGGATCCCGCCCGACATCGACTGGGTGTTGCGGGTCGATGGCCATACGGACGCTCGACCCATCAACACGCCCGAGTTTCCCTCCAACTGGGAGTTGTCGACGGCGCGGGCGCTCAGGGTCGTGCGCTTCCTGATCTCCGAAGGCGTATCGCCCAAGCATCTCGTTGCGGCGGGCTTTGGCGAATTCCATCCCATCGATCCCGGCACCAGTGAGGAGGCACTGAGGCGCAACCGGCGCATCGAGCTCAAGCTCACGACACGGTAAAGAGCGAACTGTCGGCCAGTTGGAGCAAGCGCACGCTCACAAAAATTCCGGACCCGCATGGTGCCCATAAAGCGCAAAAACTATGTTTCCGGAAATCGCCTCGACGATACCCCATTTGATTGGCAGGGCTGATTGGCAATCGCGGCCCCCATGGCGCGTCTTAAGTTTTGAGGAGCAAACGATCATGGCGAAACGTATCCTCACCATCATCGGCATTCTGGCGGTCCTTGTCGTTGCCAGCGATGGCTATTTGCACAACTGGCTCGGCACGGGGCCGCTGTTCGGCAAGCGGGCGTCAATCATCGGCGCAGGCTCCCGGGTCGATGTCCGGGCGGTTGAGGCCTGGGCCAGTGTCGAGGCGGCGGCCAAGCTTTGCGGGCTCAAGGTGACCGAGGCGGCTGGCGCTCTCAAGCGCGTCGATTGGAACGACGACCCGGTCGCCCGCAGGACTATTGCCCAGGTCAACAAGCGATCTCGAGAGCAGGATAAGGATCAATTCTGCCAGGATGTCTGGACAGCCTACGGCCCCAGCGGGCGTGTCATCTCGGGCCTTGTCCAGAAGCCGGAAGCCTGAAGCCAGAAATCTGAAATCTGAAATCTGACATCAGAAACCAGAAATCAGAAGCCGGACAGCAACAGCCGACGCCGAGCAAGAGCGAGAGCGACCGCCGAGGTTGCCGGAGCCAAGAGGGGGCGGCTGCCGGAGAGCGTGCAGCCGCTCAATGGTGATAGTCATAGGTGCGGCCGTTCTCTTGCAGCTGGGGCAGGGCGAGCTGAACAAACAGCTCGGCGAGATCGTCGGGCTGTGGTAGTGTGGCGGGGTCCTCGCCGGGAAAGGCCTTGGCGCGCATGGCAGTGGCGACGGGGCCCGGGTTGAGCAGATTGACCCGCACCGGTGTGTTGGCAATTTCGGCGGCATAGCAGCGCACGAGCGCCTCGAGCGCGGCCTTTGAGACCGAATAGGTGCCCCAATAGGCGCGACAGGTGCGCGCTGCACCCGAAGTCACAAAAATGGCGCGCCCCGCATCCGAGCGTCGCAACAGCGGGTCGAGCGTGCGAATGAGCCGCCAATTGGCTGTGAGATTGATCTCGAGCGTTTGGCGCCAGTCCTCGTCCCGTGTGTGGGCCAAGGGCGTGAGGGGCCCCAGCACACCGGCATTGGCGACCAGGATGTCGAGCCGCTGCCAGCGCTGATAGAGCGAGGGGCCGAGCGCATCCACCGTCTCACCATCGCCGAGATCGAGCGGCACCAGTGTTGCCTGGCCGCCAAGTGCGCGGATCTCGTCGTCGACCTCCTCGAGCGCACCCGTCGTGCGGGCCAAGAGCACCACATGGGCGCCCTCGCGCGCATAGTGCCGCGCCACCGCCCGACCAATGCCGCGCGAGGCCCCGGTTATGAGTGCGATGCGATTGGCAAGACGCATTTGCGAATATGTCACCCGAGATTGGGATTGAACTCAATCCGATCACTAGCAGTTTTCATGAATGTGGCAAATTGATCGTCTGGCAATTGTAAATCGCAAAAAACGGCGCCGCGGGGATGGTGCCCCGCACCGCAACGGCAATGCTCCTGGTCGTAATTATGTATGCGCCTTGCGCCCTTGCACCCTTGCGCCTTGAGTGCCTTCGATGACACCTCCGCGACTGTTGGGGCGCCGGCTCAGAATCCAGAAACCAGACGGGGGCGCGGTGCGCGGCGCTGTCATCCCCGAAATCCCGCGGCCGCGGCGGTTGCCGTCTTGCACCGCCCTTTCCCCGCGGGATTGTCGGGGACCCAAAACCCCGAACCTCTCAGAGGCACGGTGTTCATGGCCCTGTCTGTCGCGAATGTGCATAATGGGAGTTGGGGGCAAGGGTGAGGAGGCGCGCAAGCGTTGCTCAGGCCGCGCCACTGAGTTGATGACAAGCCTGTCATCTGACACCTGACACCCGGCACCTGATACCTGAGTCTGGCAACTGACACGTGACACCTGACACCTGAAACAGAACGAGGCGCCCCGTTTGGGACGCCTCTTTGTGTTGCGCCTCGCTTGGGTGCGAGGCCTGGTTTGATTGCGCCTTGCGCCTTGCGCTTTGCGCTTTGCGCCTCAGGCCGCTTGGGCGCTTTGGGCGGGTCTACCATCCTCCCCTTCTCCCGCGGCGCTCAGGCGTATGCCGATATAGCGTATTCGACCCGATATTTTCGCCTTGTGCACGCCGAGCTCGCCGAACTCGCGGCCAAATGTGGGCAGCGACAGCGCCTCTTTGTTGTGCTCGTTGCACCAGTCTATGTAGTCCTCATAAAGCGCTGTTGCGGTCAGGCTGCAACCTTCGGCGATCTCGACCCGGTCGCGGTAAAAGCGCTCGATGTCGTTTTCTGGCGCCGCCAAGCGAGCCGTGGCCTCGCTGGTTTTGGCAGCGACGGCTTCACTCGTTTTGCGAAGCGATGGCGCCATGGGCGCAGTTGCCGGCGTGCGATTGTCGTTCGCCTCCTGCCGGGTGCGCGGGCGAGCAACCACCACGGGCTTGCGCTCGTCGTAGATGCGCCACTGACCGAGGGCAACATAAAAGCCGAGTGCCGAGCCCAGCTCGACCAGGATCGCCATCAGAATGACGAGGGCGGTCTGCACGACCTCGTTTTTCTGACCACTCAAGCGGGCAAGAACCGTGGCCTGCGGATCGGCCTCGGTTTGGCTCGCCGCACTCGGCAGCTTGGCAAGCTCGATCTTGAGGCGGGCGATCTGCTGCTCGATCTGCGCAGCCTCGCGCGCCGCCGCCAGCTCGGCCCCCAGCTGGTGATACTTTTGGCAAAACGCGATGCTCTTGGCAGCTGTGGCGTTGGTGCAGCCCCGGGTGGAGCGCCAGCGCCGCTGCTGCTTCATCGCCTCCATTTCGGCCTCGACGGTGCCGGCCGGGCGATGCTCGGGGATCCAGCCGAGGCGCTCGCGCGCCCGGGCGAGATCGCTGCGCACGTCCTTGTAGTTCTCGACCTGTGCCGCGCGCATGCCGGTCGTATCGGTGCGATTGAGCGCGGCAAAGCCGAGCGCCGAGGTCAGACTGTAGGCCAGGGTGACGGTCCACAGCGCCACCCCCGCCGCAGCATGGGACCAGCGTCGGCTTCGGATAGCAGCAAAGAGGAAAAACGGCAGAAGGGCCTTGAGGCCGTCCGAGGCCGCACTGGCAAGACCAAAAATTTGGGAATCGAACGCGCTCTTGCCGAGGCTGTAGCCGAACTGCCAATTCATGGCGCCCGAGACCAGCAGCAGAACCGCCGCCGCAACGACGCCCAATAAACTTAGAGCATGTTTCATGTGCCCCCTCCATAACTGAGCCCGAACGCCGGGCGCCGGAAAGCGTCCGGGAACGGGCATTTTTGCAAGCGAGGGTGATGTCGCCCCCTTAAAGGACAGCGCCATTGCGCTTCCCTCCGCCGCAAGCGGTGCTGTCGCGCAAACCCGGCCCGATCTTTGCGCTTCGGATGTCGCACCCCCAGTGTGTCGACACCTCAGGATCACGCGATCGGGGCCGTCTGACGGTCCTCTCAACGCCAGTGACAAACAAGCCGACCAAGACATCCACAGCCTTGCCTTGATGGCCTGTGGACGATGGCGGCCTGACAGAACTTGGGAAAACTTGAGACGTGAACACCCCCTCGAGGGCGGAACCATAGGCGATTCGAAACCTTTTGTTAATCATTTCAGACGGCTAAACAAAGCCGCAACAGTCCACATTATTCTCCGGCGCGCACGCCGGCCTTGTGGAAAAAATTCCCGGCGTGTGTGTATGCCTGCTTGGTTATCCACATTTGCTGGTGGCCTGGGGATGGAAATGGCCCCATATATTGGGCTTGCGGGAGGATAAGCGATGGCCGGCGTTGCGTGCACAATTCTATCGCTCGCAACAGCCGCACCAATAAAATCCGGCTCATTCGTCTTGCGGGGAGTGTAATTTCTCCATCCCAGTGTTGCAGAATGGTCGCACGATACGGCCCCTCTTCCTGCGTTCAAACGGAGAGATAAGACCAAAGCGGAAGGGCCAGGAAGGAGAGGAATGGGGCGAGGCTTCGCACAAAACCATGGGACGGAAAATGGCTCCGTTCGGGACATGCTCAGGGCCGTCCGAGACCGCTGTAGGTGAGCCCGGCTGCCTGCATGTGCTCGGGCGCGAAGACATTGCGCAAGTCGACGACGACGCGGCCGCGCATCGCGCTCTTGAGCGCTTCCGGCGCGAGGGCGCGGAACTCGTTCCACTCCGTTAGGACAACGACGACATCGGCGCCCTTGCAGGCCTCAAGCGCGCTGGTGCACCACTCGACGTCGGCGATGAGCTCTCTTGCGTTGGCGGCCGCGGCGGGGTCATAGGCCCTGATGCGCGCGCCCTTTTCCATGAGAAGCGGCAGAATGACAAGGCTCGGCGCCTCGCGCATGTCGTCGGTGTTGGGTTTGAAGGACACGCCGAGGACGCCGATCACCAGCCCCTCGACGCTTCCGCCTGCGGCTTCCACAATCCGGCCGGCCATGGCGATCTTGCGCTCTTCATTGACGATCTGGACCTGTTCAAGAAGCGAGAGCGGTGTCTTGTGCTCACGCGCCGTACGCACGAGCGCCGCAATATCCTTGGGAAAGCATGAGCCGCCGAAGCCGGGGCCCGGATGCAAGAACTTGTCGCCGATGCGGCGATCGGCGCCGATGGCGCTCGCCACCTGCTGGACGTCGGCGCCCACCTGCTCACAGAGGTCGGAGATTTCGTTAATGAAACTGATCTTGAGGGCGAGAAAGGCATTGGCCGCATATTTGGCGAGCTCGGCCGACTCGCGCGCAACGAACATCACAGGAGCCTTGCGCAAGGCGAGCGGCGCATAAAGCCGCGCCATCACCTCACGCGCGCGCTCATCGTCATGGCCCACAAGCACGCGATCGGGATGGGTGAAATCCTGGATGGCCGATCCCTCGCGCAGGAATTCCGGGTTGGAGCAGACCGAGAACGCCGCATCCGGCCGGAGCTCTTTGAGGCGCGCCTCGATCTTGCGGCTCGTGCCGACGGGGACGGTGGATTTGGTAGCGATGACCGTATAGCCGTCGAGATGCGGTGCCAGCTCCTCCACGGCATCGAATACGAATCGCAGATCGGCATAGCCGTCGCCCCGCCGCATCGGCGTGCCCACGGCAAGAAACACCACATCGGCCGCGGCGACGGCGCCCCCGAGCTCGTGCGTGAAGGAAAGGCGGCCCGCGCCCACATTGCGTGCCAGCAGATCATCGAGGCCGGGCTCATAGATGGGGACCCGGCCGCTCTTGAGGGCCTCGATCTTCTCGCGGTCGCTGTCGACGCAGGCCACGTGCCAGCCGAACTCCGAAAAGCACGCCGCCGAGACGAGCCCCACATAGCCTGCACCGATCATGCAGATGTTCATGACACAATCTCCGAATTGGCCCCGAACCCGAAAAAGCCCCGAAACGGCCATGCGGCGCTGTTTTCGGACTTGTGCCGGCGGCTTGACCGCGCGACAACGTGTCGGGTGGCCGGCGCGCGATGGGCTTTGGCCTTTCCGACAACGGCAAGGCTGAGCTCGCGAAGCGAGCCAAATCAGGCGAACCAAATCGCGAACCGACCGCGGCGGGCGGCCGGCTCGGGTTCCCGAAAGCGATGGTCGGCCAGCTCGGGGTCGAGGCCCCCGCGGCTTGCGCGCCGCGCCTGCTCTTGAGGCGGTCGGGCCGCGCCAGCAGTGCGCCAAGCAGAGCCAGCCAAGCAGAGCCAAGAGAGTGCCGAGCCGATGTTGGAGCCCGATCAGCTGATACTTCTCGCGATTGCCTATCTACTCGTCAAGCACGCTTTGGGCGACTTCTTCCTGCAAACGTCCTATCAGTACAAGAACAAGGGGCGCTATGGGCATCCGGGCGGGCTTTTGCATGCGCTGATCCATATTGTGTTGACGGCACCCGTTTTTCTCCTCTTACCGGCTTCGGGCGGGCGGATGGCGGCCGTGCTCGTGGGCGAGTTCGTCCTCCATTATCATATCGACTGGCTCAAGGAGCGGCTGCTCGCGCGCGGCGGTTGGGATGTGGGGAGCGGTGCCTATTGGCGCGTCCTTGGGCTCGATCAACTCGTCCATGGTCTCACTTATGTGGCGGTCGTCTGGGCGATCTCGCCCTGACGCCACCGCCAGGGTCACTCGGTTCGCTTTTTTCTGCTGCCAAAGCTCGGGTGATCGGCTCAGGAGCGTGGCTGATGGTCGAATGCCCATGCTTTCTGACGAACTGGGGCGAGAGCAAAGCGAGGCAGCAAACGAATACGAATTCGAGCCCGTCCGCCACCCTGTGGTCATTCGCCAGAGCTTCTCCAAATGTTGGGAGGTGCCGATATTGGGGGGATTGGCGATCCCGGCAGGACTCGAACCTGCAACCTGCGGATTAGAAGTCCGCTGCTCTATCCAGTTGAGCTACGGGACCGACGAACGATTGTCGGGGGCTCTAACGCCCCTCGGCCGGAACTTGCTCGAGGCCTTTCTCAATGTGCTCAATGCGTCCAACAGCCCACCCGCCCATAGCGGAAGTTGTCGGCGTAGGACTTGGGCGTTATGCGGCGCGGCTTGGGCTCCAGCACCCGGTAGGCAAGGCCGTTGCGCTTGGCATAGGCGATCGCCTGCTCTTTGGTGTCGAACCAGAGCTTGACCTGGGTCCGGGTCTCGTCGCTGCTGATCCAGCCCATCAGCGGGTCGGGCCGGCGCGGCGATTGGGGCTCGAATTCCAGCACCCAGTGTTTGGTGTTTGCAAGCCCCGACTGCATGGCGTTTCGTGCCGGCTTGTAAATTCTCGCAACCATGCCTTGGCGTCCTCGATGTTCGTCGCTGTTGCATCACCGGCCGGGCTCGGGCGCCGGTCCAACAGCGGCGCGGGCCTCCGAACGGTCCAATCTAAGTGCCGTCACCGCTCATCGGAGTTTGGTCGGGGCAGCAAGATTCGAACTTGCGACCCCCGGCTCCCAAAGCCGGTGCTCTACCAGACTGAGCTATGCCCCGAGCGGCAGCGGAGTTGTGTCCCCGATGCCTGGTCGGTGCTGGCAGCAACGGGCCTCGACCAAAGGCGAACGGGCCCTGCCAGCGCCCACCGGCCGATGCCAGCGGCCCCGGATCCTGCCAATGGCCCCGGACCGTGCGAATGGCTCCGGCCCCCTACCAGCAGCC
>WGBL01000355.1 GCA_015494375.1 Hyphomicrobiales bacterium
CGAAATCCCGCGGGGGTAGAAAGCAATTGTGGCCGGAAGGGGCATGTATCCCCTTCCGACCTCCTGTCCAATGGCAGTGGCTTGCGTCATCCGCTGCCGCAGCCCCTGCCGCACCAACGACACGACCACCCGAAACGATCACCCGAGTCGGGCGATCGAGGCGTTGGACTCGGTTACAGCCTCACTTGCCGGGCGCGTCGAGATCGAGTCGCGCCTTGCCTTCGCCGAGGTCGCCGATGTCCTCGACGAGTGCCTCGACCTCGCGCTCGGGCACCTGGGACATGCCCACACGATAGGCGAGGAACCACATCATGAAGACACCCAAGGCCCACCAGAGGATCTGCCATGCCCAGATTGAGGGCATGCCGAACATCCAAGTCGCAGCATCATTCGGATCGCCGAAGATGGTGTTGCCGATGACGGCACCCGGGCCGATGGCGAAGAAGAACCACACCAGCGTGATGATCCACGCCGCCGGAATGAGCGAGCGCTTGTCTTCCGGCACCGCGGCATGTTCACGCAGGAAGTTGTGGAACTTCATCCGGTGCTCATAAGACGCCTTGCTCTGGCTGATGGCCGAGATGATGATGGCCGCACCGAGATTGACCACAATGCCCCAGAAGGCCGAGTGCATGGTCAGCGGCCAACGCCCCCACGGCAACGTATAGCCGAAGGCCCCGGCGATTTGGGCCCCAAACTTCTCGGTGAAGATGACCCCGAGAATGCCGAGGAAGAGGCCTGTGGTGATGCCGGCCTTGGTGAACCAGGGCACATAGCACACGGCAATGAGCGCCGGCCACATCTGGAAGCCGAAGGCGACCGCCAGCCCGCCCAACAGGACGAGAGCATCGGTCGATACCGTCGCCACGATGAGGGCGGCCAGCACAATCACGCCAACGCCGACGCGGCCCCAGAGCTTCTGGGTGGCGTGGCTGGCATTGGGCATGATGAAGTGCTTGAGGATGTCGCGTGTCAGCATGCCGCCCGCCGTCGACATGTAGGCCGCGCCCGTCGACTGCATCGCCGCCAGGGCGCAGACCGCCAGCAATCCAACGAGCCAGGGCGCCGTGTCCGCCATCAGGTTGATGAGCAGCGGCACCAGCATGCCCTGCTTGCCCGGCGCCTTCATCAGGTCGTTGACACCGAAGTCGCTTGCCAACATCCCCCCAAGCACGTTGTTCACCACCTCAGGCTTGGCGGCATTCATTGCCGCGTCGGCGCCGAGGAAATGGCCGCCAATGCCCTGGAAGGCGGTGAAGACGAACAGAATGAGGCCGATGCCGAACGACGAGGCCCAAACCTGCTGCGGCGCAAACGGCGCCGGGTTGCGGTTCGAGAACGCCCACATAGTGAACGCCGGGGCCGATTGAATGCCCATCAGCGCAAACATGTAGGTGAGGATCATCATGCCCGTCCAGGCGCCGCCGGTGGCCGAGGGGCCGTTGGCAACGAACTGGATGACGCCCGGAATGGCGATGTAATGGCTATAGCCCGCCGGCGTGCGCTTTTGATCGAGCTCGGCGAGGGCTGCGATACCTTCATTGAGCTTCTCGAAGCCGCCGACCGCATTGAGTGCAATGACGCCGATGGCGACAATGCCGAAGGCGAGGAGAATGCATTGCAGCGTATCGACGTAGGCCACCGCCCTGAGGCCGCCCGAGGCGACATAGATGAACACCACCGCCGAGAGCAGCCACATGCCGACATTGATGCCAAGAAGGCCGTCGGTGAGGACATTGAACAGGAAGCCCGAGGCCCTGAGCTGGAGGCCCAGATAAGGCACCGAGAAGCAGAGCGCGACGATTACCACCAGAATGCGGATGAAGTCGCCGCGGAAATACTCCGACAGCATCTCGCCCGGTGTGACGAAGCCATAGCGCTTGCCCAGCATCCATTGCCGTTTGAGGAATATCACGCCCGTGAATGGGATCGTGATGGCATAGAACGAGGCGTAGGCGTACTGAAAGCCGTCACGATAGAGGAGGCCCGGGTGGCCCATGAACGTCCAGCCGGAGAACGACGTCGCCGTGGCGGCGAGCACGAAGACCCAGAGCGAGATGCCCCGGCCTGCGATGAAGTAGTCGCTTGCCGTGCGTGAGGAAATTGCACCCTTGATGCCCCAAAAGATGCAATAGGCCCAGTACAGCACGACAAAGGCCAAAAGCCAGATGAGTTTCGGTTCCATGAGTTTCCGTCTCCCCCCATGGGTTGAAAGACCAATGGCACCCCTTCGTATTGTTGTTATTTCGCCGAGATTTTTTCGCCGAGGGATTGCGAAATCGATTGCGCATCATGACCCAAGCGGGGCTGCCGAACGATTATCGAAGCCATTTTGCTCGATTGGGTCAATTGGCGAAAGGTCTTAGGTGTGGAGCGTTGTGGTGTGGAGGGTTGCGTGCGGCGCACAATGGTGCCTGGCAGGCTCTTGGCTTGGCGCGCGCGGGAAACTCGGCCGGCCCCACCCGACCTAAGGAAGGCAGTGGTCGGAAAAGAGGGGCCGGAAGTTGGAAGCTGCGAGCTGCAAGCTGTGAAGCTGGAAGCTGGAAGCTGCTATTGTTGTAAAGCTGTGATCACTCGAGGCCCGCGGTTGTCATTCGAGTCCTGCCGCAGCTGCGGCATTGGCGAGCCCGGCGCCGAACACCGGATCACGCCCCGGCGGGCCGAGGTCGCGGGCGCTCTTGGCAATGGCGGCGGCCAACCGTTCGGGCGGCAAGTCCCGGTAGCGCTCGATGAGGAGCGCGGCCACTCCCGAGAGCACTGCCGCGGCGAAGGAGGTTCCGGTGACGAGCCCGCTGCCGCCGCCGGGCGCGGGCGCCAGAACATCGACGCCGGGCGCTGCGGCAAAGATATAGGGACCGCGATTGGCGTTGCGATAGATGCGGTTGCGGTGGTCGGTGGCGGTGATCGCCAGCACCATGGGCTCGGCGCCCGGGTAGGCATAGGGCGCGCGCGGGCCCTCGTTGCCGGCGGCCGCAACGAGCACAACGCCACGCGCGCTCGCCGCCCCGAGGGCACGGGCGAAAAGGGGGTTGCGGGGCCCTGCAAAGCTCATGTTGACGACCTGTGCGCCCTTGTCGACGGCCCAGTCGAGTGCCGCGAGCAGGGCTGCGGTGTGTGAGCCGGCCTTGGCCTTTGGATTGTCGCGCTGCCCGGGCGGGATGTCGAAGGCCCGCGCGCTCAACAGCTCGGCGGCCGGCGCCACGCCGGGGCTCGGATCGCGCCCGGCAATCAGCCCGGCAATGGCGGTGCCGTGGCTGCGCTCACGCACGGGCCAGTCGGGCAAGGCGTCGAAGCGGTCGACGATGGCGGCGGCGATCGCCGGATGGCCCGCGTCCACGGCACTGTCGATGATGGCGACGCGCACACCCCGGCCCCTCAGACGGCCGGCCAGGCGATCGAGACGGATTTGCTTGAAGGCAAAGCCGAGTGCGCTGCTCGCCGCCGACCGTGGCGGCGCCTGGAGGCGGTAGAGGTGATTGGGGGCGAGCTCGGTGGCAGCGCCTGAGCGCGCCAGCTCGGCGAGCACCAGTGGCACCGGCCGTCCGTCGGGGATGCCAAAGCGGACGATGGCCCCGCCGAGTAGCGTCGAGGCGCGCACCGAGATGACGGTCAGGTTGAGCCGCGCGGCAAGCGCTTGCGCTTCCCGCGCGCCGCCCCGGATGGCGGCCAGCACCTCGTCCTCAAGATAAGGGCC
>WGBL01000356.1 GCA_015494375.1 Hyphomicrobiales bacterium
ACAATAGAGCTCGCAGTGGATCGAAAGCGGGTGCGCGACACCGATCGCATAGGAGAGCTGGATGGCACAGCGATCGGCGAGCCCGGCGGCAACGATGTTCTTGGCGAGATAACGCGCGGCATAGGCCGCCGAGCGATCCACTTTGCTTGGGTCCTTGCCCGAAAAGGCGCCGCCGCCATGGGGTGCGGCGCCGCCGTAGGTATCGACGATGATCTTGCGGCCCGTGAGCCCGGCGTCGCCGTCGGGCCCGCCGATGACGAAGCGGCCCGTTGGGTTGACATAAAAGTTTTCCTCCGGGCACATCCAACCGGGCGGCAGAACCTCCTCGACATAGCTGCGCACAATCTCGCGCACGCGCGCCTCGCTCACCCCCTCGAGATGTTGAGTCGAGACGACGATCGAATGGGCGCCCCGGGGTTTGCCATCCTCATATCGCAGTGTCACCTGGCTCTTGGCATCGGGGCCGAGCTCGGTGACGGCGCCGCTGCGGCGCGCTTCGGCAAGCGCCTGGAGGATGCGGTGGCAATAGTGGATGGGGGCGGGCGTAAGCTCAGGCGTCTCCCGACAGGCATAGCCGAACATGATGCCCTGATCGCCCGCTCCCTCGTCTTCGCCGACGCCCTGATAGATGTCGGCGGATTGCTCGTGGAGATGGTTCTCGAAGGTGAAGGTGCGCCAGTCGAAGCCTTCCTGCTCATAGCCGATGTCACGCACCACGCGGCGGGCGATCTCCTCAAGATCGGCGCTCGGCACCTCGACTTGCGACCGCACCTCGCCCGCGAGCACAACGCGATTGGTGGTGGCAAGCGTCTCGCAGGCCACCTTGGCGTGCGTGTCGAGCGACAAGAAGTGATCGACGACGGCATCGGAAATACGGTCGCAAATCTTGTCTGGGTGGCCTTCCGAGACCGACTCACTCGTAAACAGATAGGCGTTTCGCTGCACCGGTCCTGCTCCTCGAGACATCTGCAACAGCAAGCAACGGCATCTCTTGGCAGGCTCGGCCGGTCGGGTCAAGCGGTGCCAGTGGCACGCAACTGCTCTTGAGGGTCTTGCGTGTGTTGGGGCGCGCCTTGACGCACGTCTTGAGGCATGTCTTGGCGACGGCGTGGTGATTGCGGGAGCCTGCGCAGGCGTGATGATGGCTTGCGGTTGCTTGTCGGCGCCCGCTGTCTGCCCCTGGCTCTCGGAATCAGCGACTTTCAGCTAACTGTTGTAGTTGGTCCAGGCGAGGCCGACGCTGGCGACAAAGCTCTCGAGCGCGACCTCGCGCCCACTCTCAACCTCACGATAGACTTGAGGGTCCCAGCGCACCCAGACATCCTTGAGACCCGGGCCGGCGGCGATAATGGAGCCGCTTAAGCCCTTGTCGGCATTGACATTGACAACATGCCCCGTCTCGCGCGGGCGGAAGTATCCTGCCCAGGCGGTGAGCGTGACGCGATCTCCCACCCGGATGGTCTGTCCCTTGTAGATAAGGAGGGGCTTGCCGATAGGAGGCGATGGGGCGGCGCCGGAGACGGGGGCTGCGGCGGTGAGCTCGGGCGCTGGCGTCGGGCTGCCGGCACAACCCGCCAGGAGCCCGATGGCCGGCAGAACGATGACGATAACGCCAAAGAGAGTGGAATTCGCAGCCATTCATGCCTCGGGGAGGAGAATTGAGGCCTCAGAGTCGCGAGTCCTTCAAACGAGTGAGCAGTGGTGCCATTGTCTGGGATAAATCCGCCATTCCGATGGCGTCCTTTCCCAAGAGCTGTGGTGCCACTTGTGCGCTCTCGCCGCTGGCTGGAGTTTTCAACTCCGACCAGACTGATCATGCCAGTGTTGGCCAGCGCACCATAAGCCTTGCCTGACCATTCCGCTCGGGCTTCAAGAGCCCAACCGACGGAGCTCAGTTGCCACGTGTCGGGTGTCAGGTATCAGGTGCCAGGTGTCATGTGTCAGGTGTCAGATTGAGGTGTCACGTGTCAGGCATCAGGTGCCAGACTTCGATTCGTCATCCTCGGGCCGTGTGGGGCGTGAGCCCCATCACGAGACCCGAGGATCCAGCCTGAGAAGCGGCGAAGCCTCATTTTTGCTTTTCTTGGGCCCACCC
>WGBL01000357.1 GCA_015494375.1 Hyphomicrobiales bacterium
GTTCAGGGCAGCTCGGCTCGGTTCAGCCACGGTTCAGCCACGGTTCAGCCTCGGTTCAACCGAGTTGCGCGGTCAGCCTCCCGATCACGTCGCGGATCGTCACCCGGTCCTCGCGCGCCCGATAGGAAAGCGCCATGCGGTGCTTGAGCGCCGGCTCGGCGAGCGCAATGACATCATCGACCGAGGGCGCCAGCCGCCCGTCGATGAGCGCCTTGGCCCGGCTCGCCAGCATCAGCGCCTGGCTCGCCCGCGGGCCCGGGCCCCAGGCGATGTGGCGGTTGGTCTCGGGATCGGCGCCATCGCCGGGCCGCGCCGAGCGGACGAGCTTCAGGATGGCGTCGACCACCTGGTCGCCGACCGGGATCTGACGCACGAGCCGTTGCGTGGCCATCAGCTCGGCCCCCGAGAACATGGCATGGAGCTCCTGCTCCTCGGTGCCCGTCGTCGCCTCGAGCATGCGCCGCTCGGCGAGCTCGTCCGGATAGCCGACGTCGATCTGGAGCAGGAAGCGGTCGAGCTGGGCCTCGGGCAGCGGATAGGTGCCCTCCTGCTCGAGCGGATTCTGGGTGGCGAGCACATGGAACGGCCGCGGCACATCGTGGCGTTCGCCCGCAACCGTGACATGATACTCCTGCATGGCCTGCAAGAGCGCCGACTGGGTCTTGGGGCTTGCGCGGTTGATCTCATCGGCCATCAGTAGCTGGGTGAAGATCGGCCCCTTGACGAAGCGGAAATGGCGCCTGCCGTCGGGGGTCTCCTCGAGAACCTCGGAGCCGAGGATGTCCGATGGCATGAGATCGGGCGTGAACTGAATGCGCTTGTTGTCCATGCCAAGGATGGTGCCGAGCGTCTCGACAAGGCGCGTCTTGGCAAGCCCCGGTACACCGATCAGAAGCGCATGCCCCCCCGCAAGCAAGGTGATGAGCGTCTGCTCGATGACGTGGTCCTGGCCGAAGATGACTGTGGCGGCGGCATCGCGAATGCGCCGCAACTTCTCGCCGGCGCTTTCGATCTCGAGGACGATGCTCTCACCGCCCGCACTCAGTTGGCTCAATTCTGTCATGGCGCACACTATAGGCAAGCTGGCACGATCGCGGAACACCTTAGTGCAAATTTGGTCACAATATTGTCGGCGCGATCAGCGAGCCCCGGCGCCTTCGCACATTGTGATTTGCCTGCAAGAACCCGAATTTCGGAAATTTTCCCGGTTCAACTTTGCTTCCAAGGCGCTAGTATGGCTCTTGTCCTGGCGCGGTGCAGGCCGAGCCGGCTCGATAGCGGAGCGGCAGAGCGAAAGGCCAGTCACCCGCGTCCATATCCAAATGGGAGGATTTTATGAGATTAAGCAAACTGGGTCAGACGATGGCGCTGGCCGCCGTGGCGGTCGCCGTCGGGGTCGCTTTCTCTTCAGCGAAGGCGGCACAGTTCATCACCATCGGCACCGGCGGTGTGACGGGCGTCTACTATCCCACGGGCGGCGCCATTTGCCGGCTTGTCAACAAGGGGCGCAAGAAACACGGCATCCGCTGCTCGGCGGAGTCGACGGGCGGCTCGATCTACAACATCAACACCATTCGCGCCGGCGAGCTCGACTTTGGCGTCGCACAGTCGGACTGGCAGTATCATGCCTATCACGGTACCTCGAAGTTCAAGGACAAGGGGCCGTTCAAGAAGTTGCGGGCCGTGTTCTCAGTTCATCCCGAGCCGGTGACGATCCTCGCCCGCGCCGATGCCAACATCAAGAACATAACCGATCTCAAGGGCAAGCGTGTGAACATCGGCAATCCCGGCTCCGGCACGCGCGGCACCTGGGAGGTGATCGAGAAGACGCTCGGCTGGAAGCGCTCCGACCTGGCGCTTGCCGCGGCCATGAAGTCGTCGGAGACGGGGGCGGCGCTCTGCGATGGCAAGATCGATGCCTATTTCTGGCTGGTCGGCCATCCCTCGGCGCTCACTCAGAAGACTTTGTCCTCGTGCGATTCCAACCTCGTCAATGCCTGGACGCCTGAGATCGAGAAGCTCGTCAAGGAGACCCCCTACTATCGTCGCGCCGTCATCCCGGCGGGCATGTACAATAACAAGGAGGACATCGTGACCTTCGGTGTCGGCGC
>WGBL01000358.1 GCA_015494375.1 Hyphomicrobiales bacterium
CCGCTCGTCACGCACCCGGCGGATGGCAGGGGCTGGTGGGTGGGCCCAAGAAAAGCAAAAGAGAGCGAACGCAAACGCAATTGTGATTTCACCGGAACCGCCTACCGTTCGTCACGCACCCGGAGGATGGCAGGGGGCGGTGGGTGGACCCAAGAAAAGCAAAAATGAGGCTTCGCCAAGTTTTACGCTGGATCCCCGGGTCACGTGATGGGGCGTTCCCCCACACGGCTCGAGGATGACGAGCCTGTCATCTGTCATCTGACACCCGACACCTGAATCTGGCACCTGATACCTGACACTTGACACGTGACACCTGACACAAGGCACCGGCAATGACCAATGAGCAAATCCTCATCTTTGCGCTTTTGGGCGTCGTTTTTGCGCTCCTCATCTGGGGGCGCTGGCGCTACGACCTCGTTGCCTTTGGCGCCCTTGTGGCCGCCCTCCTGCTCGGCATCGTCCCGAGCGAGAAGGCCTTTGAGGGCTTTGGCCACCCCGCCACCGTCATTATCGCTCTGGTTCTGGTCATCAGCCGCGGCCTCTCGCGATCGGGCGCCATCGAGTGGCTGGCCCGCCATCTCGTCGACGGTGCCCGGGCGCTCTCGGCCCATATTGCGGTCATGGCGGGCATCGGCGCGGCGCTTTCGGCGATCATGAACAATGTGGCGGCGCTTGCCCTTCTCATGCCCATCGACCTCGAGGCGGCCGAGAGGGCCAAGCGCTCGCCCGCCCTGACACTGATGCCCCTGTCGTTCGCAACCATCCTCGGTGGGCTCGTGACGCTCATCGGCACGCCGCCCAACATCATCATCGCAAGCGTGCGCGAGAAGGCGCTCGGCGCGCCCTTTTATATGTTCGATTTCGCCCCCGTTGGCGGCGCCGTGGCCATAGCCGGTATCGCCTTCATTGCGCTCATCAGCTGGCGCCTTATCCCGGCCACAGCGTCCGGCAAGAACCCCGGCAAGGAGCTTTTCAAGGTCGAGCCCTATATTGCCGAGCTCGTGGTACGGGAAGGCTCGCCCGTCATCGGCAAGCGCGTCCGTGAGCTGGACCCCACAACAGAAGATCACGACGCCGCCATCATCGGGCTCATCCGCCGCGGAAAACGCCTGCCGGGCCTCGCCCGGCGCCAAGAGATTCGCGAGGACGATGTGCTCGTCATCGAGGCGGACGCCAAAGCCATCGACAAGCTGGTGGGGGCGCTCGGGCTGGCCTATGTGGGCGCCGAGAAGCACGCCGGCCTCATCGCGGGCGGCGATCTCGAGCTCATGGAGGTGGTGGTGCCGCCCCATGCCCGCATCGAGGGCCGCTCGGCTCAGCGTCTCGGGCTTCTCTGGCGTCATGGTGTCACGCTGCTTGGCGTCTCACGCAGCGGTCGTCGCTTCTATGAGCGCGTGCGCAAGCTCGAGATACGCGCAGGCGATGTGCTGCTGCTGCTCGGCCCGGCCGAGCGGCTCGCCCAGGTGGCCGACTGGCTCGGCGGCCTCGCTCTCGCCGACCGAGGGCTCGGTGTGATCAACCGCCGTATGGCCCTTGCGGCGGTCGCCATCTTCGGCGGCGCGGTTCTGCTCGCGAGCCTCGGCCTCCTCTATCTGCCGGTGGCGTTGGCGCTCGCCGCGGTGCTCATGGTGCTGCTCAATGTGGTGCCCGTGCGCGAGGTCTATGACGCCATCGAATGGCCGGTCGTCGTGCTCCTCGGCGCCATGATCCCCATCGGCGCGGCGCTCGAGGCCTCGGGCGGCACGGCGCTCATCGCCAATCAGATTGTGGCGCTCTCGCTCGGGGCGCCGCCCTGGGTGGTGCTCACCATTCTCATGGTCGTCACCATGACGCTTTCCGATGTCCTCAACAACACCGCAACCACGGTGATCGCGGCGCCGATTGCCATTGGCATTGCGCAAAGGCTCGGGGTTTCGCCCGACCCGTTTCTGATGGCGGTGGCGGTGGCGGCGTCCTGCGCCTTCCTCACCCCCATCGGGCACAAGAACAACACGCTGATCCTCGGTCCGGGCGGCTACTCCTTCGGTGACTACTGGCGCATGGGGCTGCCGCTCGAGCTGATCGTGATTGCAATCGCCGTCCCGCTCATCCTGCTCGTCTGGCCGCTCTAGAGCATGTTTTGGCTAGATAGAACCATTCTGACGGAGCGGATTTGTGTCAGGAGCAAGCAAAGGACCGCAGGCAATATCAGGAG
>WGBL01000359.1 GCA_015494375.1 Hyphomicrobiales bacterium
ACGATTCTGATACCTGACACCTGGATCTGGCACCTGAACCACATCTGGCTCCGGGCAGCGCAGTTGATGTTGGCAGCCGTGGACAAAGGCGTGCGTCTGGGCGACAAGGAGGCGGGCGGGCGCTATAACGCAGCCCAACCAAGATTGATCGCCAACTTCCGCGAGTCTGAGATGGCCGCCAACTTAGAGGCGAGCGAGCGCCGACCAATCATCATGAATGCCACCAAGCCGCAAGAGACCGGCAGCCCGACGGCCCCCGGGCGAGAGCCCGAGATCACGCCCGAGCTCGTGGCCGAGCATGGGCTGAGTGAGGCGGAGTATGAGCGCCTGCTCGAGATTCTGGGGCGCGCGCCCACGATCACCGAGCTTGGCATCTTCTCGGTCATGTGGTCCGAGCATTGCTCCTACAAGTCGTCGAAGGTGTGGCTTGCCAAGCTCCCCACCGAGGGCCCGCAGGTGGTCCAGGGCCCGGGCGAGAATGCGGGCGTCGTCGATATTGGCGATGGCGATGTCATCGTCTTCAAGATGGAGAGCCACAACCACCCCTCGTTCATCGAGCCCTACCAGGGGGCGGCGACGGGTGTCGGCGGCATCATGCGCGATGTCTTCACCATGGGCGCGCGGCCCATCGCCAACCTGAATGCGCTGAGGTTCGGAGCCCCAGACCACCCCAAGACGCGCCATCTTGTGGCGGGTGTGGTGGCGGGCATTGGCGGCTATGGCAATTGCATGGGCGTGCCCACCGTCGGCGGCGAGGTCAACTTCGACCCCCGCTACAACAACAACATTCTGGTCAATGCCATGTGCGTGGGCCATGCCCGCGCCGATCGCGTGTTCTATTCGGCCGCGAGAGGCGTGGGGCTGCCGGTCGTCTATGTCGGCTCCAAGACGGGCCGCGACGGCATCCACGGCGCCACCATGGCCTCGGCCGAGTTTGCCGACGACAGCGAGGAGAAACGCCCGACGGTGCAAGTGGGCGATCCCTTCACCGAGAAGCTGCTGCTCGAGGCCTGCCTGGAGCTCATGGCCCGCGATGCCATCGTTGCCATTCAGGACATGGGCGCAGCCGGGCTCACCTCGTCGTCGGTGGAGATGGCCGACAAGGGGGGCGTCGGCATCCGGCTCAACCTCGACCGGGTGCCGCAGCGCGAGGCGGGCATGACGGCCTACGAGATGATGCTCTCGGAAAGCCAGGAGCGCATGCTGATGGTGTTAAAGCCCGGCTCCGAGAGCCAAGCACGGGCGATCTTCGAGAAATGGGGCCTCGATTTTGCGATCATTGGCGAGACCAACGACAGCGGTCGCCTCGTCGTCGAGCACGGGGGTCGGGTGGTGGCGGACCTCGAGGTGGCGACACTTGCCAACTCGGCGCCCACCTATGAGCGGCCCTGGGAGCCCACGCCCCCGGCGCCCGAGATTGCGCCGGAGGCCGTGCCCGCGCCGCAGTCGCTGCTGGCGGCGCTCGAGGCGCTCATGGGCTCGGCGCATCTCGCGTCGCGGCGCTGGGTGTGGGAGCAATATGACCACATGGTCATGGCCGACACCATTGCCCGGCCGGGGGGCGATGCCGCGGTCGTGCGCATCCACGGCACCGAGAAAGCCGTCGCCATGACGTGCGACGTGACGCCGCGCTACTGTGCGGCCGACCCGCGCGAAGGCGGCCGCCAGGCGGTCGTCGAGGCCTGGCGGAATCTTATTGCCGTCGGCGCCGATCCGCTGGCGATCACCGATTGCATGAATTTCGGCAACCCCGAGCGGCCCCGTATCATGGGCCAGTTCGTTGCGGCCATCGAGGGCATGGCCGAGGCCTGCCGGGCGCTCGACTTCCCCGTCGTCTCAGGCAATGTCTCGCTCTATAACGAGACCAACGGCATCGCCATTCCGCCGACACCGGCCATCGGTGGGGTGGGCCTCATTCCCGACATTGCGAGAGTGGCGAGCCTCGCTCTTTCGAGCGTCGGTGATGTGCTTGTCGTGATTGGCCGCACACGCGGGGCGCTCGGACAGTCGATCTACCAGGAGGTGCTCGGGGGCGGCTGGCAGGGGGCGCCGCCCCGGGTTGACCTTGCCGAGGAATTGAAGGCCGGGCACTTCGTCCGCCGTCTCATTCGTGCCGGCCGGGTGCGTGCCGTCCACGATGTGAGCGATGGCGGGCTTCTGGTGGCAATTGCCGAGATGGCGCTCGCGGGCGATGTGGGCGTGGAGCTCGACGCGGGCGCGGCCGCGCAAAGCGATCTTGCGGCTCTGCCCCATGCCTTCTGGTTCGGTGAGGATCAGGGCCGCTATGTGCTGGCGGTGCCGCCGCTCCATCTCGACGCGATCATGGAGGAGGCACAGGGATTGCAACTGGCCCCCCGCATCCTGGGGCGCGTTGGAGGCGCCGAGATTAGGCTCGCGGGCGAATCGTTGCCCCTTGTGCGGCTACGCGAGGCCCATGAGGGCTGGCTTCCGGCGCTCATGGGGGCGCCGGCGTAAGTGGTCCCCGCGCACTTCTCGGTTGGGCGCTATAAGGAAGGGCGCAAAAGCCGCATAACAGCGATCTAACAGTGGGGCGCTATCGGGGGCGCCGTTTCGCGCGATTTCATTGGTGCGCGTAATGCGCTAGTATGCGTCGGGAAGGGACGACCCGCAGAACATCCGGCAGCAGAAGGTCCGGCACAAGACGGTCAAGGAGAGAAGATGCCATGGCGATGGATGCGCGCGAAATCGAGCGGCTCATCAAAGAGGCATTGCCCGATGCCGAGGTGACGATCACCGATCTCGCGGGCGATGGCGACCATTACGCTGCCAATGTCGTCTCGGCCGCATTCCGCGGTAAGAGCCGCGTTGAGCAGCACAAGATGGTCTATGATGCACTCCAGGGCCGGATGGGCGATGCCCTCCACGCCTTGGCTTTGCAGACCTCACCACCGCCGGAAGACCAATGACGGTGACCGGACGATTGACGGTGGCCGAGGGAAACTCCACAGTCCAAGCCACAAAAGCAAGAAAAACGGAACAGCATTAAACACACACCAGGCAAAACGATCGATCAAGGGAACAGAGACAACATGAGCGAGCAAGAGCAACAAATCCACGACTGGATCCGCAAGCAGGTCGCAAACAACGATGTCGTCCTTTTCATGAAGGGCACCAAGCAGTTTCCGCAATGTGGCTTCTCGGGCCAGACGGTGCAGGTGCTGGAGTACCTCGGTGTCGACTTTGTCGATATCAATGTGCTCGAGGACATGGCTCTGCGCGAAGGCATCAAGAGTTTCTCCAACTGGCCCACAATCCCGCAACTCTACATCAAGGGCGAGTTCGTGGGCGGTTGCGACATTGTGCGCGAGATGTTCGAGGCGGGCGAGCTGCAGAAGATGCTCGACGACAAGGGCGTGCCGTATGCCCGCAAGTCGGCGCTGGCCTGACTTCCGGGCTGCCGCCGGGCGGGGGCGGTGGCTGGTGGCCGACGGCAGATGGGCCCATCAGAGGCGCATCCTGGGGTGAGCCCCGCGGTGCAATGGTGCCGAGTGTGGTGTTACTCATCGGAGTGATGCTGCCCAAGGGGATGGGCGCTCTCCAGGGGTAGGAGGAGTGGCCAGGAACACTAAGCTGGAGACTGCGGGTGTGGGCACCCTGATTCTCAGGAGAACGCAGCGATAGGGCGCCGAACGCCAAACTTGAGACTGCGGCCTTCCTAAACCGGAGACCCCTGCTCCTCCAACCAGAGACTGCGGGACGACCCACCCAAACCGGAGACTGCCGTGCTGCGCACCTATCTCTGGCCCACCATCGGCCTGATTGTCGGGCTCGCCGTCCTCATCTCGCTTGGCAATTGGCAATTGCGGCGCCTCGCCTGGAAGG
>WGBL01000360.1 GCA_015494375.1 Hyphomicrobiales bacterium
CAACCGCCACCACCGCAATGAGCGCTATCTCGCGGGTGTCCCGCTCGCGCCCGCAATCCGCGCAACCCATGCCCTTTCGGAGATCGGCGCGCCCGATATCGTGCTCCTCGTCGTCCCCGCCCAGCACAGCCGCCGCCTCGCAAAGGGGCTCGCGGCGGTGCTCGCTTCTGAGACGCCCGTTGTGCTGTGCGCCAAGGGCTTCGAGCAGGCGAGCGGCAAGCTGCTCGGTGTGGTGGTGCGCGAGGAGCTTGCGCACAACCCGTTGGCCGTCCTCTCGGGTCCGAGCTTTGCGCGCGAGGTGGCGGCCGGGTTGCCGGTGGCGGTGACGCTTGCTTGTGAGGACACCGCCCTTGGCGAGCGCCTCGCCCGGACCCTCGCCCACCGCGCCTTTCGCGTCTACTGGAGCGACGACATGACGGGTGTGCAAGTGGGGGGGGCGACCAAGAACGTGCTCGCCATCGCCGCGGGCATCGTCGCCGGCCACGGCCTCGGCCGGAGCGCCCATGCCGGGCTTGTCGCGCGCGGCTTTGCCGAACTCACGGCGCTCGGGCGCGCCCTCGGCGCCCGGCCCGAGACGCTTGCCGGGCTTTCGGGGCTGGGCGATCTGGTGCTCACCGCTTCGAGCCCCATGTCGCGCAACTACGCCCTCGGTTATGCCCTCGGCGAGGGCGAGAGCCTCGCAGCGATCATGGCCGCGCGCCACACCGTCGCCGAAGGGGTTTACACGGCGGAGGCGATCATGCACATGGCGGGGCGGTTTGCCCTCGAGCTGCCCATCTCGCAGGCCGTCCATGACATCGTCAGCGGCCGGCTCGAGGTCGGGGCGGCCGTCGAGCGGCTGCTCGCCCGCCCGCTCAAGCCCGAGCAGGGGGCCTGACCCCTGACCCAAGCGAGCGCCTCGAGGGCGGTTTTGCGAAGCAGATCGTGGGAGCGGGGGGGACCAGTTGCAGAGTCGTCCACAGCCGATCGGAGAGGGAGTAAAATGGCCTATTGGTTGTTCAAGTCCGAGCCGGGCACCTGGTCCTGGGATGATCAGGTGAAGGCGGGCAAGAAGGGCGCCGAATGGGATGGCGTGCGCAACTACCAGGCGCGCAATTACATGCAGGAGATGAAAAAGGGCGACCTCGGCTTTTTCTACCATTCGGTGAATGAGAAGCGGATCATGGGCATTGTCGAGGTCGTGAAGGAGGCGCACCCCGATTCGACCGACAGCACAGGCAAGTGGTTTTGCGTCGACGTGGCCGCGGTGACGGCGCTGCCCAAGCCCGTGACACTGGCCGAGATCAAGTCCGAGGAGCGCCTCAAGGATATGGTCCTCGTCAACAATTCGCGCCTCTCGGTGCAGCCGGTGCGCGCCGCGGAGTGGCGTATCATCTGCCGGATGGGCGGGCTCGCAAAGCCGCCAACGAGCGCCAAGCGCTCGAGCGGCGGCGCAGCAACCGCAAGGCGGAAATCAGAGACGAGAAACCGGAAAGCAGAATCAGAAAAAGGAAAACGGAAGCCAAAAGCCTGAAGTGATGCCGAACGCCGTCGTCCCTGAAAGCCCGCGGCCGCAACGGCTGCCATCCCGCACTGCCTCTCCCTCGTGGGATTGTCGGGGACCCACGCCCCCAATGTGACTGAGTCATCCCTGCTGGAAGCACCGGCCCGCGGACCGCGACCAGGCCTCGAATAGGATCGACGCTGGTTCAGGTGCCAGGTGCCAAGTGTCGGGTGTCAAGTGTTAGGTGCCAAGTGTCGGGTGTCAGGTGTCGGTTGCGGTGGGCGGGCTCCCGAATCTCGGCCTGGCTGTTTGTCGATCATCGCCGCGGCTCGAGCGGCAGGGAAACCGAGCGAATATCGTCGCCACCGGCGCTCGAGAGCGTGAGCACCACCACCTTGCGCCCGGCCTCGCGCAATTCCTCGAGACGATCGGCGACATCGCCCGGGGCCGTCACCTCTTCCTGCGCCACCTCGATGATCACCTCGCCCGGCTTGATGCCTTTGCGGGCTGCTGCGCTCTTGGGCGCAACCGCAACAATCACGGCGCCGGTAACGGTCTCACGAACCCCATAGGAGCGTCTGAGCGCAGGGGTCAGAGCGGCGATCTCGAGGCCAAGCAGCCGACGCTTGTCGAGAAGGGTTGGAGATCCGTTCTTGCGTTCGGCCTCGCTGGCGCTCCCGCCTCCGTCCCCATCAGGCGCGGAGGCAGTCGTTCTGCTCTTGCTCTTGCGCTTGGTCTTGGCGAGGGCAGCCACCTCAAGCGCGAGTGTGAGCCGCTTGCCCTCTCGCAAGACCTCGACCGCGACCCGTCGCCCGATCTTTGTCCAGGCGACGATGCGCGCCAGGTCGCGCATGCGCGCAATCACCTGGCCATCGAATTTGAGGATCACGTCGCCCACCTTGAGGCCGGCGCGTGCGGCGGGCCCGTTGGGGCTTACACGGCTCACCAGAGCACCTTTTGCACGGGCGAGGCCCAGGCTCTTCGCGATCACCTCCGAGACGGACTGGATCTGCACCCCAATCCAGCCACGCCGCACCTCGCCATAGTTGCGCAACTGATCGACGACGCGCGCCACGACATTGGAGGGGATGGCGAAACCGATCCCGACCGAGCGCCCGCTCGGGGAGAGAATGGCCGTATTGACGCCGATCACCTCGGCGCGGAGATTGAAAAGCGGCCCGCCCGAGTTGCCCTTGTTGATGGCGGCATCGGTCTGCAGGAACTCGTCGTAGAGCCCGGCGCTGATGTCGCGCTTTTTCGCCGAGATGATGCCGCTGGTGACCGAGGTTCCGAGCCCGAATGGATTGCCGACGGCAAAGACGCAGTCGCCGACACGCATTTTTGACGAGTCACCGAATCTAACGGCTCTGAGAGGTTGGGTGGGCGCGACCTTGAGGAGGGCAAGGTCGGTCTTGCGATCCCGCCCGAGCACCTCCCTGACGACGAGTGTCGAGCCATCATTGAACTCGACCGTGATCTCATCCGCCTCGGCCAAAACATGATTGTTGGTGACGATGAGCCCCGATGGATCGATGACAAAGCCCGCACCAAGGGCGCTTGTCCGGCGCTGGCGACGCTTGCCGGGCCCCCGCTCGAGAAACTCGTTAAAGAAGCGCTCGAACGGCGAGCCTTCCGGCACCCGCGGCAGCGGCGCCCCCTCAAGCCCCCTGAGCCGTTGGGTCGTCGAGATCTTGACAACCGCCGCCAGCACGGGCTCGACAACGGGGGCGATGGTGGCGGGGCAGGCGAGCGTGCGAGCGCTCGCGCCGAGGAGTGCGAGGCTCAACATCGAGAATGCGAGCAACCGTTTCGCCATCGCCATGGGTCCTCATCCGATAGGCGACCCTCATCCGATAGGCCGGCTCCTATCAGTGGTCGCGGGCTCGCGCGGTGCCGCTTCCGCCACCGTCCGCGGCGCCCGCCCCACCACCACCCACGACGCCGCCTCGACCACCGCCTGCCCGATACGATAAAAGTGGGCAACCAATCCACAATTGA